>CALFMX010000168.1 GCA_937902565.1 uncultured Spirochaetales bacterium | reverse complement strand
ACGAGATGCTCTACATCGACGGCATGAACATCGGGCGCGGCTTCAACGTCATCTTCGACCAGGCCTACCTCTGGGACAACCAGCTCTCCATCTCCTGGCCGCTGGCCCAGAACGTCCTGGCCGCCGAAGTCTACGCCAGCGCCACCGGGGTGAGCACGGATCTCAAGAAGGTCGGCTTTGGCGACCTCGCCTGGTACTTCAGCGCCGGAGCGGGCATCAAGCTCAAGGTCCCCGGCTTCCCGCTGGGCCTCTATCTGGTGAAGAACGCCACCTACATCAACGACACCTTCTCCTGGGAGCCGGGCAACTTCTTCAAGGGAAAGAGTGCCAACAGCGGGATGAGCCTCGTGCTGGCCATCACGACGACCCTCTATTGATGATGGAACAGAAGAAGAACGAACCACTTACCCCCATGATGGCCCAGTATAGGGAGATCAAGGCCGAGCACCAGGACTCGATCCTCTTCTTCCGTCTCGGGGACTTCTACGAGATGTTCGAGGAGGACGCCATCACGGTGAGCGCCCTGCTCAATCTGACGCTGACCAAGCGCAACAGCTCTCCCATGTGCGGCATCCCCTACCATGCGGCGAAAAGCTACATCAAGCGCCTCCTCGATGCCGGCAAGAAGATCGCCATCTGCGAGCAGACCGAGCTCAATGAGGGGGGCAGGGGACTTGCCAAGCGCGAGGTGGTGCAGGTCATCACGCCGGCGACCGTCGTCGAGGAGGACTTCCTGGACAGCCGGAGCGACTCCTTCGTCCTCTCCTTCACCCTCGCCAAGGAGGAGGTGGCCACCGCCTACGCCGATCTCTCCAGTGCCCAGTTCTTCCTCCGCCCCCTGGAGCGGGACAGCCGCTACCTCAGCCTCTCCAGCCTCATCGAGGAGATCCGCCCCACCGAGATCCTCGTCAACGAGGATGAGTACTTTGCCGACAGCCGCCTCAAGGAGATCCTCGACGGCTCATCGGCGATGATCACCAAACTGCCATCGTGGCACTTTTCCATCGAGGAGGGGGCCCGGCGCCTCAGCGGCCACATCGGCACGGCAAACCTCAAGGGCTTCGGCCTCATGGGCAATGAGCCCTCCCTCGGCCCCGGCGGTGCCTTGATCTGGTACCTGGGCGAGACGGCCAAGGCACGCCTTACCCACCTCGATGGATACACCCTCATCGATGAGAATCGGTATTTGAGCATCGATGAGGCGAGCCGGCGCAGCCTCGAGCTCTTTGCCAACCAAAGTGATGGATCGGCACGCTTCACCCTCTTCTCCTCCATCGACAAGAGCCGCACCGCCATGGGGTCGCGCAAGCTCAAGCGCTGGCTCGCCAGCCCCCTGACCGACCGCGACGAGATCCTCTTCAGGCAGCAGTGGGTCACCTCCTTCGTGGAGGACCGGTTGGAGCTCAACCGGGTCCGCTCCCTCTTGGCAGGCTCTCTCGACCTGGAGCGGCTGGCCAGCCGTATCAGCATGGGCCGCCACCTGCCAAAGGACCTGGTAGGTATAAGCAACACCATCAAGGTCTTCTTCTCCGTGATGGAGACGCGGTATACCACCCTGCTGGACAGCACCCTCGGCCAAGAGGAGCTGGTCCGGCTCGCCACCCTCTCCCAGACCATCGACCGGGCCATCAACGATGGGTGGCAGGGCCCCTTCGAGGAGGGGAAGGTGATCGCCGATGGCTATGATGACCAGCTCGATGAGAAGCGACGCTTCAAGGCCGGGGGCAAGGAGCTGCTCGACAGCTACCTCGAAGAGGTGAAGAAGGAGAGTGGAATCGCCCAGGTCAAGCTCTCCAGCAACAAGGTCCATGGCCACTTCTTGGAGGTCTCCAAGACCAATGCATCGAAGATGCCCCCCACCTTCTACCGCAAGCAGACCCTGGTCAACGCCGAGCGGTTCACCAGTGACGCCCTGATCGCGCTGGAAGAGAAGATCCTGCACAGCGTCTACGAAGCCGAGGAGCGTGAACGGCAGGTCTATGAGGAGCTGGTTGCCTACACCCAACGCTTCCACTCCCTCCTCTCGGCTGTCAGCGCCTTCCTCAGCGACCTCGATGCCCTCGCTTCGATGGGGTGGTGTGCCATCGAGCACTCCTACTGCAAGCCGGTCTTCACCGACGATGACCAGATCCAGATCAAGGAGGGGCGCCACGCCGTGGTCGAACAACACCTTGGTGTCGGCCAGTTTGTCGCCAACGACCTGGCCATCCACCCGGGAGGGGAGCGGTTCTGCCTGATCACCGGCCCCAACATGGCAGGCAAGTCCACCTACCTGCGCCAGAATGCCCTCATCGTCATCCTCGCCCAGATGGGGGGATGGGTGCCGGCCACCGAAGCGCGCCTGGGCATCGTCGACCGTCTCTACTGCCGCGTCGGCTCCAGTGACAACCTCGCCCGGGGCGAGTCCACCTTCCTCATCGAGATGCAGGAGGCCGCCCATATCCTCAATACCGCCAGCCGGCGTTCCTTCGTCATCGTCGATGAGCTCGGGCGGGGAACCAGCACCCAGGACGGGATGGCCATCGCCTATGCGGTGATGCAGACGCTCATCGAGCGTGGCTCCAAGACCCTCTTTGCGACCCACTACCATGAGCTGGCTCAGACCGACACCAGCCGGATCCAGCTGCTCACCCTCGAGGTGAGCGAGAGCGGGGGGAGGATCCGTTTCCTCCGCCGCGTCATTACCGGGATCGCCAACTCCTCCTATGGGCTCAACGTAGCCCGCATGGCAGGCATCTCCCGCCAGGTCCTCGCCCAGGCCCGGCGCTTCCAGAAGCAGCACTTCGCGGAGTATGACCTCGGAGGCCAGCAGGGCGACCTCTTCACGAGTGTCGGCCTCGATGAGTTTGACCAGGTGGCGCTCAGCGCCGAGGAGGAGGAAGTGCTCTCCCGCCTTCGCTCATTCTCGGTCGAGCACTCCTCCCCAATCGATGCCCTCCTGCTGATCCGGGAGCTCAAGGGGCTCTTATAGAATAGTGGCTGTGTTGACAAACATTTCCCTGCTGTGTACATTGTAGTCAGGATTAGTGTTTATTGGGGATCGCCGTCCGGTGCATCCCTTTTTTATGGGGTAATGTAACGGTATGTTGGATACAGGATTGGAAGAGAGCCCATTGTTCAGGGAGTATGCCCCGCTTCTGGAGCAGCTTGGTATGGACATCGTCGAGATTGCCCAGGCCAACCGCAGAGAGGGGGTCAACGTCGTCATCATCATCCACGCCCGAGAGGGGGAGACGACCGTTGACCACTGTGCCGATGTCTACCGCCTGGTCTACCCGCGGATGCAGCTTGCCCTCGGTGACCGGGACCTGAGCCTTGAGGTCTCGACCCCGGGCCTTGAGCGGGTCTTCAAGGATCTGCATGAGTTCACCATCTTCCAGGGGCGGCGGGTGCGGATCTACGATAGCGGCAGACGTGCGTGGGTCGGCGGCATCATTGAGGGGATGAGTGAGCAAAATGTCGGTCTCAGCGATGTATACGTTGAGAACCAAAGTGAGAAGATAGAGAAGATGAACATTACATTGACAGCCATTCAAAAGGCAAAACTCGACTATAGATGGGAGGACGAGCGTCATGGCAACTGATATTGGAGACGCAATCCGCAGTATGGTGGCGGAGAAGAACATCTCTGAGGAGTTGGTGATCAGCACCATCGAGGAGATTCTTCGTGCAGCCTACAAGCGCAAATTCGGCACCGATGAGAATGCCGTCATTGAATTCAGTGAGGACTATCAGAGTGTTGAGCTCTCCAGCCGTCGAAAGATCGTCGACGACGATGATTGGTACAATGAGATCACGGAGATCCCGCTCAGCGAAGCTATCAAGATCCACGAGGACGGGGAGATCGGCGACGAGCTCCTGATCCCGGTCGACCTCAAGGAGTTCGACCGCATCAGTGTCCAGAGTGCCAAGCAACGGGCACACCAGAGTTTCCGTGATATCCAGAAGGATACCCTCTACAGCGAGTACAAGACCAAGGAGGGGCAGCTCATCATCGGCTACTTCCGCCGGCAGCTCGAGAACGGGGACATCTACGTCGACATCGGCTCTACCGAGGGGATCCTGCCCAGGCGCAACCAGTCCAGCCGGGAGAGCTATGGCTCCAACGACAAGATCAAGTGCTATGTCGAATCGGTGGAGAAGGCCGAGCGGGGCCTGAGGGTCATCCTCTCACGCTCCAGCCCCGAGCTCATCCGCCGCCTCTTCGAGGTTGAGGTGCCCGAGATTGCACAGAACCAGATTGACATCGTCAAGATCGTCCGTGAGGCCGGCTACCGATCCAAGGTCGCCGTGGCAAGCCGCAACGACGATATCGACCCGGTCGGGGCGTGTGTCGGCTTGAAGGGGAATCGTATTCAGACTATCATGAGCGAGGTGGAGGGCGAACGGATTGATATCCTTCGGTACGACCCAAACCCGATCAACTACATCCACAACGCCCTCTCCCCGGCACAGGTCAAGGATGTGGTGATCATCGACAAGAACATCTACCATGCGGTGGCCATCGTCGATGAGAGCCAGCTCTCCCTTGCCATCGGCAAGCAGGGATTGAACGTACGGCTTGCCAACAAGCTCGTCGACTGGATGATCGATGTCAAGACCTCCGAACAGTTCGAGGAGATGGACATCGCCAAGGAGGCACGAAGCCGTGCCGAATCAATCTTCCACACCGATGACTCCTACCTCTACGATGAGCAGGAACCGTCTGACCAGACGGCCGCTGGATTTGAGGGGGAGGGGTATGTCGACGAGGATGAGATTGACCTGAGCGAACTGCCGCTCAGCGAGGAGCTGATCAAGAAGCTGCAGTTCCACGACATCTACAGTGTTGAGGAGTTCATCAGCCTCAGTGATGATGAGCTTGCAAGCTTCGAGGACCTGAGCGAGGCTGACCTGATCACCATCAAGGATGTGATCAACGAACACGTTGACCCAACTGCGGCGGTTCCATCACAGAAGATATGACTGTCTGCCCAAGCTGTGGTACAGGTCTGGTTTTTGAGGTAGAGTAATAACCATCCAAGAGGAAATAATGACGGAAGATAACAAAAAGCCAAAAGCAACGCTCATCAAACAAGTGGTAAGCCCTTCGGATACGAGGGAAGAACCCAAGGTCGAACCCCAGGAACAGAAGAAACCGGTTCCTGAGCGACGGCGCGTTGTCGTGGTCAAAAAGAAAGTGGTGGTTGCAAAACCAAAGGCTGACACTGAGAAGAGCGCAGTTGAACCGGTCTTGGGTGAACCGGTCTTACGCGCCGAACAGGAGAAGCCGGCGGTTCGTAGGGGACAGCGGGGCGTTTCGGCAAAACTGCAGTCCTCACCACTGCATAGCGGACCGGTCGTGATTCGCCCGACGAACCTGCCTCCGGTACCCAACCAGGGTCTTACCGTCAAGGACCACGCTGAACTGCAGAACCGCCCCCCCCAACAGTCTACACCGGTCCCCTCCAATGGGCCCCGTGTCGCAGGCATGGTCGGTGGTC
>CALFMX010000167.1 GCA_937902565.1 uncultured Spirochaetales bacterium | reverse complement strand
GGCGTAAGAGGAGAGCATATGGCCAAGACAAAGGACGGGGGGTTACCCGTTGATTTGAAACAGAAGAGAGAAGCACTGGAAGCGGCACGGCTGCAGATCGACAAGCAGTACGGCAAGGGCTCGCTCATGCGCCTGGGCGACAGTGACGAGAGCCTGGACATCGGCGTCATCCCCAGCGGGTCGCTCCTGCTCGATGAGGCGCTTGGCATCGGCGGCTACCCCCGCGGTCGTGTGGTCGAGATCTACGGCCCCGAATCGAGCGGGAAGACCACCCTTGCCCTGCATGCGGTGGCCGAGGCGCAGAAGGCGGGCGGGATTGCGGCCTTCATCGATGCCGAGCACGCGATGGACCCCACCTACGCCAAGAAGCTGGGGGTGAACATCGACGAGCTCTGGATCAGCCAGCCGGACAGCGGCGAGCAGGCCCTCGAGATCGCCGAGTCGCTGGTCCGCAGCGGCGCCATGGACATCATCGTCATCGACTCTGTCGCCGCCCTCACCCCACAGGCGGAGATCGACGGGGACATGGGGGACAGCCACATGGGCCTGCAGGCCCGCCTGATGAGCCAGGCGCTGCGCAAGCTCACCAGCCTGCTAGCCAAGTCCAATACCACGATCATCTTCATCAACCAGATCCGGATGAAGATCGGCGTGATGTTCGGCAACCCCGAGACGACCACCGGGGGCAATGCCCTCAAGTTCTACGCATCGGTGCGCATCGAGGTACGCAGGATCGAGTCCCTCAGCCGGGGCGCCGATGATATCTACGGCAACCGGGTACGGATCAAGGTGGTGAAGAACAAGGTCAGCCCCCCCTTCAAGAAGGTCGAGCTCGACCTCCTCTTCGGCGAGGGGATCAGCTACATCGCCAGCGTGCTCGACGCAGCGCTCAAGTATGAGCTTCTCGACAAGGCCGGCTCCTGGTACTCCTACAACGGGGAGCGGATCGGGCAGGGGAGGGAGAAGACCCTCGATTTCCTCAAGGACAACCCCGATATCGTCACCACCCTCGATACTGAGCTGCGCGCCTTGATGTTCCCGTACCGGGACAAGAAGGAAGAGACCGCTGAGTAAGGCCCTTTCTTGCCATCTTGTGCGCTCTTGGCTATACTGCCTTAGTAGGTAAAGACAGTGCAGAGTGTAGAGAGCATCCCGGCTGCGAGCGCGGATGGCAAGACGTTCCATACCCCAATTTTTGAAGGCCCGTTGGATCTTCTGCTCTTCTTGATCCAGAAGAGCGAGCTCAACATCTACGACATCCCCATCGGTGACATCACCG
Organism: uncultured Spirochaetales bacterium; assembly: GCA_937902565.1. Classification (GTDB taxonomy): domain Bacteria; phylum Spirochaetota; class Spirochaetia; order Sphaerochaetales; family Sphaerochaetaceae; genus Sphaerochaeta. The sequence continues at coordinate 4,203 of CALFMX010000167.1, read as the reverse complement.
ACCAATTCCTCTCCTACCTCGCCGAGGAGCATGAGGTCGAGCTCGGCGAGCTGACAGCGTTCTACAAGATGGCCGCCGACCTGATCTATATCAAGAGCCGGATGCTTCTGCCCGTCGACCTCGAATTCGATGAGGAGTACCAGGACCCGAGACAGGAGTTGGTCGAGCGGCTCCTCGACTACCAGAAGTTTCGCAAGTACACCGAGCTGCTCACCGGCACCAACACCGGCGGCGAGCTCTACATCACACGCAAGTCCACCGCGTTCCGCCTTCCCTTCGGCGATGAGGAGCTCTTCGGCGATGTGGGCCTCACCGACCTGCTCTCCACCTTCCAGCGCCTGATCACCAAGATCTCGCCGAGCAAGGTCTTCAACGTCTATGAAGAGGTGACCGTCAACGAGAAGATCACGCTGATGAGCGAGTTCTTCGAGGAGCGCGACTACTTCACCCTCGAGGAGCTGATCGTCGACCTCGAGAGCCTGGCACACATCGTCTGTGCCTTCATGGCGATCCTCGACGCCACCAAGCTCGGCCTGATCCTCATCACCCAGGCGGAGGCCTTCGGCCCGATCCTCATCAGAAAGCGCGATGGCGCCTATGAGGACACCTACGATGACGTCTGGGAGGATGAGGATGACGAGTACATCCCCGCCATGGGCGAGCCGATCAGCGACGAGGAGGAGACCTCCTTCCTCGTCGAGGACACCGAGGGTGAGGTGTATGAGTACCTCGATGACGGCGAGGGGATCGAGATTGACCTGGAAGGGGAGGAGGATTGATGGCTACGGAACAGGAACAACGCTTTCTCAGTGAAGACGGACGTCTGGTCGAGGTGCTCCTCTTTCTCGAGAATGAACCGGTCAGCCTTGAGCGCCTGATGAAGATGACCAGCTTGGGCGAGGAGCAGCTGCTCGCCGCCCTCGAGGAGGTCAAGGGGTACTACAACCGCTACATGCATGGCCTCGATCTGGTGGAGAGCCACGGCTCCTACCACTTCCTGCCCTCAGCCGACCTGCACGAGAAGCTGCGCTCGGTCTACGGCAGGCGGGTGGACCGCCGCCTCTCGCGTGCAGCCCTCGAGACCCTCTCGATCGTCGCCTACAGCCAGCCGATCACCCGGCGTGAGATCGACAATATCCGTGGGGTCAGCAGTGACTCCATCATCCGCCTGCTCAGGGAGCGGGAGTACATCAAGGTGGTGGGCCGCAAGGATGTCATCGGCCACCCCTGCCTCTACGGGACATCGCGCAAGTTCCTCTTCGAGTTCAACCTCGAGTCGATCGCCGCGCTTCCCAAACTCAGTGACATCGACCGCCAGCGGTTTGAGAAAGAACCAGATGAGAAGGAAGACGAATGAACATTGAATATCCGATCCGATTGAACTCCTACCTCGCCAAGAGTGGCTGTGGCTCACGCAGGTCCTGCGAATCCTTGATCCAGAGCGGCCGGGTGAAGGTGAATATGCAGCGCGTCACCGACTTGGCCACCAAGGTCCAGCGTGACGATGTGGTGATGGTCGACGACATCAGCGTCGAGCCAGTCGAGAAGGCGTTCTACTACGCCCTCTACAAGCCGCGCGGCTACCTCTGCACCAACTGGGACCCCAACGAGCACCTCTATGCCCGTGACCTCATCGACACGCCGGCGCGGGACCTGCTCTTCCATGTCGGCCGCCTCGACCGCGACAGCGAGGGCCTGATCATCTACACCAACGACGGGCAGGTGGCCCAGAAGATTACCCATCCGTCGACCGAGATCGAGAAGGAGTACATGGTGCGCACCGACCACCCGGTCGAGCGCCGGGACATGGAGGAGGCGCTCCGCGGCCTCGTCATCGACGGTGAGGTCTATACGATCAAGCGCTTCGAACTCTACTCGAGGCAGTGGACACGCATCATCCTCACCGAGGGGAAGAATCGGGAGATCCGGCGTATCTTCGAGGCGTTCGGCTACGAGATCATTGAGCTGATCCGCCTCAGGGTGGGGTGCATCGAGCTCGATGACCTCAAGGTCGGCCACTGGAGGACCATCACCCGTGAGGAGATACAGGCTTTGATCCGCGGCGAGAACGAGCCGCTGCGGAGGAGGAGGGAAGGGCGATGGTAGTTGCGATCGACGGGCCGGCAGGGGTCGGCAAGAGTTCCATAGCCAAGATGGTGGCAAGCCAGAGCGGCTTCTCCTACCTCAACAGCGGCTCCTTCTACCGTGCCTACACCTGGCTCCACCTCACTGAGGGCGGCAATGTCAACGACCTGCCAGGCCTCCTTGAGCGGGCGAAGGGGACGACGGTGACGATCGAGGATGGGCACCTCTTCCTCGATGGCTCCGATATCGAGGACCAGCTCCATACCCCCCTGGTGGATCGCCACGTCGCCTCCATCAGCGCCTACGTGCCGCTGCGCTCCTATGTCAACGAACAGCTGGTCAAGATCGCCGAAAAGATCGACGTGATCGTCGAGGGACGGGACATCACCACCGTCGTCTTCCCCGATGCCGAGTTGAAGATCTTCTTCGATGCAAAGCCGGAGGTACGCGCCCAACGGCGCTATCTCCAGCATCCTGGGGATCTGAGTTATGAGGAGGTCCTCGAGCAGATCATCGCCCGCGATGAGATCGACCGGAACAAGCCCGTAGGGGCCCTGGCAGTGGCCGAGGATGCCCTCTACGTCGACACCTCGTACTTGACTATGGAACAAGTTTGTGAGAAAGTGTTATCTGCTATTTTTGCGCGTAAAAGCGATTCTAAATAGGTAAATTAAGGATCAGGAGAAATCAAGTGACTGAAGAACAAGAAATGGATGAAAAGATGACCAAAATGCAGGATATGCTGCAGGAGGAGTATCTTAAATCTCTTGATGGAATCGAAGACGGCCAACTCGTGGCCGGAACTGTTGTCCAGGTAAACAACGAGTATGTATTCGTGGATGTCGGTTACAAGAGTGAAGGACGCATCTCTCGCGATGAGTTCACCTCCGAGCCTGAGGTCGGTGATGAGGTCAAGGTCGTCATCATCAACAAGGAAGGCAAGGGTGGACAGATTGTCGTCAGCAAGAAACGAGCCGACTTCAAGGAACGGACTGACGAGCTGAAGGCTGTGTCAGAGGATAGGAGCCCTGTCCTAGGCAAATTCGAGAAAGTGATCAAGGGTGGCTTCGAGGTTGACCTCGGAGGCGAGTACAAGGGATTCTGCCCCCTCTCCAAGGCTGACGTGGTCCGGGTCGAGGACCCCGAGACGCTGATTGGGGTGACGGACTACTTCATCATCGACAAGTTCCACAGCGGCACGCGCCTCAAGAGCGTGGTCAACCGCCGTGAGTACTTGGACCTGAAGATCAAGGAAAATAAAGAGAAGTTCTTCTCCACTGTCCAGATTGGTGATGTCATCGAGGGCGTGGTCAAGTCGTTCACCTCCTTCGGCGCATTCATCGACCTCGGTGGGTTTGATGGGCTCTTGCACATCAACGACATGAGCTGGGGCCATGTGACCCGTCCCAAGGACTTCGTGAAGAAGGGGCAGGTTGTCCAGCTGCGTCTGATCAACATCGACCCCGAGACGCAGAAGATCAACCTGAGCCTCAAGCACATGCAGGAGGACCCCTGGTTCAACTTCGAAGGCAAGTACAACGTCGGCGATGTCATCAAGGCACCGGTGACCAAGATCACCACCTTCGGCGCCTTCATCGAGATCGAGCCTGGTATCGAGGGCCTTGCCCACATCAGCGAACTCTCCTGGACAAAGCGGGTGAACAACCCCAAGGAAATTCTGGATGTTGGTGATGTCGTCGAGGCGAAGATCCTCGGGTACGACCTCGACAAGAAGCGTGTCTCCCTCGGCCTCAAGCAGCTCGAGGAGAACCCGTGGGACTCCATCGAGGAGCGGTACCCGGTCGGCAAGTCGTTCTCCAAGCCGGTGGTGAAGATCACCAACAGCGGGGCGTTCGTCAACCTTGAGGAGGGCATCGACGGTTTCCTCCACATCGACGATATCTCGTGGACGAAGAAGATCAAGAACATGGGCTCCTTCTGCAACGAGGGTGATGTCATCGACGTGGTTGTCATCCGTGTCGAGCCGGAGAACCGCAGGATCCGCCTTGGTGTCAAGCAGCTGGAGGGCAACCCCTGGCAGACGCTGCGCCACGACTATCCGAAGTTCAGCACCATCAGCGGCGTGATCACCAACGTCAACGACTTCGGCGTCTTCGT
>CALFMX010000166.1 GCA_937902565.1 uncultured Spirochaetales bacterium | reverse complement strand
ACTACTCCTTTTTTTTGCATATAATCCTCCTTAGCCTCCAAACCATCGATGATTTGGTGCTCTACATCCAGAGTAACAGAGCAAAATGCTCACCTGTACCGTGAAAATTCTACAAAAACCCCGTTGCCTTCTAACTTATTGGGGTTTTATGTATGACGATGGCGTCGTGCCGACGTACTCCTTGAAGACTTTTGTGAAGTACTCGGGATTCTTGAATCCAATCATGTATCCGACCTCATAGACCTTGTACTTTCCACTATCGAGCAGCTCCTTTGCCCGTTGAATCCGAATTTTGGCAAGGTACTGGGAGTAACTGATCCCCATTGATTTCGTGAACAACGTCGAAAGGTAGTTTGGTGTGAATTGCATGATGTCGGCGATTCGGGAAAGGGTGATGCCCTCTTCCAAATGCTCCTTTGTATAGCTCACAATCCTGTTGATAATCTGATAATTCTTGCCTAGCTCACGCTTCTGAATTGCCGCAATCGAACTGTTGACGAATTCGGTCACTCGCTTATGTGCCTCTTGGATTGTACTGAAGCGCTGGGATACCAGTTCAAAGGCATCGAGGTCGGACTCAATACCATGTTGGACCAAAAATACCATAATCGACGAGACCAACTCAGCGATCATCGGGGTCAGATAGACATCCCGGGGAGGAGGAAGCTTTGACAGATAGAGAAAGAACTTGTCCGTAAGTTGGGTTGCTAGCTCTACATTCCCGAGCAGCATGGCGTCGATGAGCTGGTCCTTGTCAAAACCCCATGAGATGATTGGTGAGTCGGCATCGTCACAGCAGTGGGCATATTGCAGCACCTCATTGTCCTCAGATTCCCGAATGCATTGCTTGGCCTGAAGATAGGCAACATGAATCTCTTCGTAGGTCACCACGATATCGCTGATTCCGATCCGGACCAAGAGATTCAGATCATCGATACTGTTGCAATAGTTCAAGATCCTCGTGCATAACCCGACCATCTCCTGCAACTGAATCGATTGGATGTCATTGGCACAGAGAAAGAAAGCAGTGTTCGCCTGGAATCCCGTCGAGTAGGTCAAGCCTGGGAATAGCGATTGAACAAAATGAATTATCCTATACATTACATAGAATTGCTGCTCTATATCAAGATTCGAGAACTGCTCTTGGTTGCAATCGAGATGGATGGCAATAACGACATACTCCCTGTCGACAAGATTCGATCCGAAAAACATATCCTTCCTGGCAAACTGTTCATGCGTGATGATACGACCGGTGAAGAGTTCTTCAAGAAATGGTTTGAACAACAGTTGCTTGCTCTCTTCAAAGTTCTGCCTCAGCCGTTGCAACTCTTCGATGTTCTTCCACTCACCTCTGATCTTCTTGCAGATGATACCAAGGGACTGCTCAAACTCCTCCGGCAGTGCTGGCTTGAGGATATAATCACTCACCCCATAGATGAGTGCCCGCTGGGCGTATTCAAAATCGTTGTACCCGGTATAGATGAGCGTATAGGGGCGCAATCCCATCTTATAGAGGTGTTCGATCATCGAGATTCCATCCATATTGGGCATCGAGATGTCGGTGATGATGCAATCGGGCTTGAGGCGCAGGGTCTGCACCACCCCATCCTTGCCATCAGAGGCGGTTCCGACAACCTGCATCCCCAGGTTCTCCCATGCAATATGGCGTTGCAGTCCCTCGATGACAAAATCCTCGTCATCGATGATAAGAACCTTAACCAACTCGTCCATTGGAAATCCTTTTTGTATCGAGGGCAAAGTGGATATGCAACCCCTGTGGGGAGTCTACATATTGGAAGCCCGTGAACCCTTTGTCAGAGGCAATGTTGCGGATCCGGTCACTGACATTTTTCAAACCATTCCTGGAAGAGGTCGAGCTCTTGGAAAAGAGTTCATTGAACGCATCCTTGTCCATGCCGCTACCGTTGTCCGAGATATCAAAGCATAGCCACTGGCCACGCTTCACTATTGCGATTTCGATACGCCCACCCATCAGGTTCTTCCCAAACCCATGGATGATGGAGTTCTCGACGATTGGCTGCAAGATGAATTGTGGTACAAGGGTCTGGGTGATATTGGCAGGCGCATCGATCTCATAGGTGAAGGAGTCTTGATACCGTACCTGGAAGATACCCAAGTATGTGGTCACATGCTCGATCTCATCCTTTAGTGGACACGTCAGATTATTCTCAGCCAAACTGATCCTCACGAATCGGCTGAGGTGGGTCAGCATCCGTGAAATCTCCGGCACCTGCTTGTCCTGGGCCTTCCAATTGATGAAGTCGAGGCAGTTGTACATGAAATGTGGATTGATTTGGGCTCGAAGGATGTCGGTCTCAAGGCGTCGCTGTGTCTCATTTGACTCCTGCAGCTTTCCAATGAGGTCGTTGGTGTTCTCGATCATCATCGCATAACTTCGATAGAGAGACCCTACCTCATTCTGGCTATTGAGAAGGTCGGCAGGGAAGGTCCCGTCAAGAGGTGTTTCGCTTGCCATGATCTGGGAGAGATCGATGATGGGCTTTGTCAATCGGCGAGCGAGGATATACGTCAGTGCAAAAGAGATGAAAATTGCCACGAGCGTGAAAGCAATGTACTGGATGATCAGCGGACGATAATTTATGATCTCCTTGAGGGGAATCATCTCAATGATGCGCCACCCGAGCTTGCTCTCCTTACTGAGTACCTGTATATAGCGTCTGCCGTCATACTTCGTTATGCCGGCGAACGAGATGTCCATATCCTGGACGAGGGAGGAGGTGGGAAGGCCTACCGATGATGAGTCACGAAAGGAGGAGATAATACCATCACGATCAATGGCAAAGATCAGGGAGTTCGGTGATGCTTTTGCCGGCTCGATACATTGGAGGTAGAGATTCTTTGCCGAGATTTCGAAAGAGAGCAGACCGAGCAGGTCATTGTCATCGTCGGAGATCTTCACCAGGGAGAAGACGTTGTACTCCACACTGCCGCGAGCGATCGGTCTGGAAGAATTCAAGATGATTCCCTTCATAGATCCCAACTCATCCAACCACCCATGATTGCGCAAGAACGAGGTTGAGCTCAGGCCAATGATGCCCTCGTTGATCTCCGATACTTTGTCATGGTAGATCGTGATGCCGACAATCTCGGGTCGGTTCATCCATAGTTGGGTCAAGTACGAGCGAATGGAGTTCTTTAAGATTACTTGCTCGGCCGGGTTGTCAGGGATTTGCTTCAACAACTGCTTCAGCCCCTGATCACCGGACACATAGAAAGAGAGTGCCGTTACCAGATCGGTAAGCTCATCCATATTCACGACAGCCTGGTCCACCAACTTCTTGTTGTTGTCCTGGACTGACTGGTTCAGCGTATGCCTCACCGAAAGGGTGAAGGCTATGGCGGACAGACTCATCATCAGGGCAAAGAGGAAACCAAATGAGAGCATAATCATGGTGTAGATCGATTGCCTCCCCCACCACGCTCTCACTGGTTTCCTTTCAACCATTCAACAACTCCTCAGGTCAGTATACCACGCCTTTCCCTAAAATCGATGAACTCCTTGAGCAATCGTGTCTTGATCTGCGATGGGTGGCTGTCAAGCACCTGGTGACAGATCCTCACTGCCTCCCGTTCCTCCCCGTTGGCCGCCTTGGCAAAGGCGAGCAAGCGCTTGTGGAAGAGACGTTTTGCACTCTTCCGATCTTCAATGAAGACCTCAAAGAAGGGGGTGGCGGCAAAATATCCCTCGGCAGGTTTGACAAGGCCACTCTCGTGCTGCTGGATGAAGCGACAGAGGATGTCCCTCGCCCCTTGGTGGTACCCAAGCTGCCGTGCAGCCAACGCCTTCCAGACGGGGAATGCCGGCATGTACATCAGCGTGAAGTAGTTGATTGGGAAATCATATACTGCAGCAAATGATGTTCTGCCCGATCCAGGTTCGATCTGTTCCTTGCACAACCCCTCAAGGTACCGGTAAGGGACCAACATCACTTGGTGCCATACGCCACCACCAAGGTTCGACGGTAGGGGGGACTTGGTATCGGCAAGATGGGTAAGCGCCTTATGCCACGCTCCCTCACGCATTGCATCTATTGCCAGTCCCATACGGGCAACCAGATACTCCTCCGCCACGGCATGCTCACCCCCTTCGCACGGGATGAACTGGCGAGCAGCAAGCAGTTGCAAAGCTTCCTCAAAGCGTTTCCCATGGTTCAGA
>CALFMX010000165.1 GCA_937902565.1 uncultured Spirochaetales bacterium | reverse complement strand
CCACTCCAGCCCGAGGGCGATCCAGCCGGGCAGACGTCCCATCGCAAAGAGGACGGTGAACATCGATTCGGGGATTCCCATGGCGTGGAAGATGATGCCGGTATAGAAGTCAACATTGGGATAGAGGTTGCGCTCGATGAAGTAGGGGTCGCTGAGGGCGACCTCTTCCAATTGCATCGCAATCTTGAGCAGCGGGTCGAGGGTCCCCTCGGTCTCGATGATCTGCTGGCAGAGGCGCTTTGCAATCTTGGCCCTCGGATCGTAGGTCTTGTAGATACGGTGCCCGAAGCCGGAGAGGCGGAAGGGATCATCCTTGTCCTTCGCCTTCTTGATGACCTCATCGATGGTGAGGCCCTCGTTGTAGATCTGCATCAGCATCAGCATCACCTCTTGGTTGGCCCCGCCGTGCTTGTTGCCCCAGAGGGCACAGCAGCCGGCGGCCACCGAGGCGTAGAGGTTTGCATCGCTTGAGGCGACCAGGCGCACGGCACTGGTCGAGCAGTTCTGCTCATGGTCGGCGTGGAGGATCAGGAGGGTGTTCAGCGCCTTGACGTGCAGGGGATCGGGCACATAGGCGTTGACCGAGGTGCGGAACATCATGTTCAGGAAGTTCTCGCAGTAGGAGAACTTGTAGGAGGGGTCGACGAAGTCCAGCCCGTTCATCTGACGGTAGCTGAAGGCGGCGATGGTACGCATCTTGGAGAGGAGGCGGCTGACGGTGAGGTCGACGTTCTCCTCCGGATCGACATCGGCGATCTCAGGATAGAAGGCCGACAGGCTGGCGACCATCGCACTGAGGATCGACATCGGGTGTGCGTCCTGGGGGAAGTCACGGAAGAAGTTACGCATGTCGACGTGCAAGAGCGAGTGGCGGTTGAGCATCTCGGCGTAGAGGTGGCGTTCCTCGAGGTTGGGCAGCTCCCCCTTCACAAGGAGGTGGGCCACCTCAACAAAGTCGCAGTGCTCGACGAGGTCCTCGATATCATAGCCGCGGTAGCGGAGGATTCCCTCTTCGCCGTTGACGTAGCAGATCGAGCTCATGCAGCTGCCGGTGTTGACGAATCCCGGGTCATAGGTGATGAAGCCGGTCTCCTTCCTCAAGGCGGTGATGTCGATCGATTTGTCCCCCATGTTGTCGGTAAGGACGGTGAGCTGTATCTCTTTATCGGGGAGGATCAGTGTAGCTTTGTTCTTGTCGATCTCCATGGTATGTACCTCCGTAGCGGGAATTCATGCACTCTATCCCATATTCTGGGTTTTGCAAATACACAGACTTTCCTTTTGGCCCGGCCACCGCTATACTGTGCCCATGCAGGAAGATTCGAACACCAAGGCCCCCCCATTGCCCCCAGAGGAGGCAATCGTCGACATCGCCGACTTCTTCAAGGTCTTCGGCGATCCCACCAGGCTGAAGATCCTCTTCCTCCTGGAAGGGGGGGAACGCGGTGTCTCCTCGATCAGCGAGGAGTTGGGGATGCAGCAGTCAACGATCAGCCAGCAGCTCAAGTTGCTGCGTGCCAGCCGCCTGGTTCGCTTTCGCAAGGATGGCAGGAGTGTGCTCTATCGCCTCGACGATGAGCACATCCACGACATCCTTGCCCTGGGAAAGGAGCACTGGGAGGAGTTGGCCTAGGGCCGCTTCGCGCTGGCCATCAAGCGGATGGCATTGATATTGATGAACCCCTTGCAGTCCACCGGCTGGTAGCCACCCGCCTCATCCATCGAGCCGAGCGCCTCATCATAGAGGGAGTGGGGGCTCTCCACACCAGCAAAGATCACATTCCCCTTGTAGAGGGCGACCCGGCTGGTGCCGGTGACGTGCTTCTGGCTCTGTGTGAAGGCTGCGCGCAGCATCTCGAACTCCGGGCTGCCCCAATAGCCGTTGTAGATGAGGGTGGCGTAGGTGGGCATGAGCGTGTCCCTGAGGTGCATCACCTCCTTGTCCATCGTGATACCCTCGAGGTTGTGATGGGCCTTCCAGAGGATCTCGCAACCCGGGGTCTCGTAGACGCCCCGGCTCTTGATGCCCACGTAGCGGTTCTCCACCATGTCAACCCGCCCGATGGCGTTGTCGTGACCGACCTTGTTGAGGTAGAGGACCATCTCGAGCGGATCGGTGACGATCTTCCCATCCCCCTCATTGGTCACCTTGACCGGGATGCCGTCGACGAACTCGATGGTGAGGTTCGTCTCCTCATCCTTTGCCTGCTGTGGGCTGAGGGTGATGGAGTAGACATCATCGGCGGCCCGCTTGGAGGGGTCCTCCAGGATCCCGGCCTCGTGGCTGATGTGGATCAGGTTCTCATCCTCGCTGTACGGCTTCTTCGTCGATGCCTTGATGGGGATGCCATGCTCCTTGGCATAGGCGATCATGTCGCTCCTGCCCTCGAATTGGGAAAGCCACTCCGGGTCCTTCCACGGGGCGATGATCTTGGCCTCGGGCATATGCATGTAGTAGCCGAATTCAAAGCGGACTTGGTCGTTGCCCTTGCCGGTTGCCCCGTGGGCGACGTAGACGGTCCCTTCCTTGCGGGCGATCTCGACCTGGCGCTTTGCGATGATCGGGCGGGCGAGCGAGGTGCCGAGCATATAGGTCCCTTCGTAGATGGTGTTGGCCTGCAGGGCCGGGTGGATGTACTCGGTGACCAACTCGCGGCGCAGGTCCTCGATATAGACCTTCGAGGCACCGGTTGCCAGTGCTTTTTGCCTGACGGCCTCAAAGTCCTCGTTCTGTCCGACGTTCGCCACATAGGCGATCACGTCAAAGCCTTTGTTCGCAAGCCACTTCAGGATTACCGAGGTGTCGAGCCCACCGCTGTATGCCAGGATGATTTTCTCTTTCTGCATATCCGCCCTCCGTATGATTACCTGCATAGTGTAGTGAAGCGACAGAATAATGACAAGAGGGTTTTGTATAAATATTCAACTATACAAGTATATTTACCCAAAAATGACCAATTTGACCAAAATACCATGAATGAATATACATCATATAAGCTAATTCGAAAATATTCGAAATAGTATTGTAAAAGAGGTGGACAGCAACTATACTCAGTACAAGGAGGCACGGTATGTTGGAGTGTATCGCCCTGACCAAGCGCTATGAGGGAAAACCCAAGCCGGCCGTCGACTCGCTCTCCCTCTCCATCGAGGGCGGGGAGATCTTCGGCTTCCTCGGCCCCAACGGAGCAGGCAAATCGACCACGATCCGCATGATCGTCTCCCTGCTGGCCCCCGACAGCGGCACGATCGCCTTCGATGGGGTGGAGAGCACCGCATCGTTGGCCTACAAGCGGATAATCGGCTACTGTGCCGATGAGCCGACCTTCTATGAGAAGATGACCGGCCGTGAGCACCTCACCTTCATCGCTGACATCCACCGCATCGAAGCGGGGGAGCGGCGCGAGCGCATCCAGGCGCTCGGCAAGCGGCTGCTCTTGGTCGACGAGCTTGACGATGCGATCTCCTCCTACTCCCATGGCATGAAGCAGAAGCTCTCCATCATCGCCGCCCTGCTGCCCCGGCCCCGCCTCCTCGTCCTCGACGAGCCGATGGTCGGCCTCGATCCCAAGGCCTCCTTCAATCTCAAGTCGCTGCTCAAGGAGTATGCCCGTTCAGGCAATACCGTCTTCTTCTCCACCCACGTCCTCGAGGTTGCCGAGCAACTCTGCACCAAGCTCGGGATCATCGCCGAGGGGAAACTGCTCTACAGCGGCTCCTTTGAAGCGCTTCGATTGCAGAACGGGAGTGCGGACCTGAGCCTCGAGTCCCTCTTCCTCTCCTTGACCGGAGACGGGCAGTGAAGATGGTCACCCTCCTGCTCAAGGGGTATTGGGTCGGGACCAAGCCCCTCTCTTCGTTCGTCCAGCGCTTTGGCTTCGGACGCTCGAAGAAGCGGCCCCTCATGGTCGTCCTCTCCCTCCTGCTCATCCTCCTCTTCGCCTACTTCCTCGCTGTGCTCACCTTCACCTATTGGGGGTACCAGAACCTGGGCATGATGGTGGACAAACCCTACCTCGGCCTCTTTTTGGCCGCTCTGGTCGGTACGGTGGGCACGGTGGTCATCTCCTTCTCCTCGGTCTCGAATATCCTCTATGGCGCTCCGGATATCCGCATGCTCTCCCCCCTGCCCATAGAGGAGCGTGCCCTTGCCTCGAGCCGTCTCCTGATCCTCTACCTCCTCTACACCCCCCTCTACGCCTTCATGACCCTGCCGGCCTTCATCATTGCCGCCTGGATCGAGGGGGTGGGGGCCACCCTCATGGTCGCCGCCCTGGCCAACCTGTTGTTCGGTCCGCTTTTGCCGCTTGCCGTGGTGGTGGTTGCTGTGGCCCTCTCCCTGCGCCTCGGCCTGACGCGCCGCTTCCCCTCCGCCTCCAAGGTGGCGGCGATGCTCCTCTTCATGCTCTTCTTCATCGCGCTCTCTGCCCTGATGACCCGCTCGCTCGACTCTGGTGATACGCTTGCCTACGACTACCAGAGGATGCTCACCACGGTGGTTCCGCTCTTTGACCGCCTCGAGCGGTATCTGCCCCTTCTCGTGCTCCAGGCACAGAGCGCCTTCTCAATGCCTACACTCCTGCTCTCCCTCCTCATCCTCTCTGCCATCGGGGGGGTGGGGGCCCTCTCGGCCATCCCCTCCTACCACCGGTCCATTGAGCAGTACCGGGCAGGGAGCGTGCAGCGCAAGAGAGGCCATAGGCGCTCTCGGGGGATGAGGAGCCCGGTTCGGGCCTTGGTTGGCCGTGAGCTGGTGATCCTCAAGAGTGAGAGTGCCTTCATCTTCGAGGCGGTAGGGGAGCTGCTGATCCCCCTCATCCTGCTGGTCGTCTGGACTGTGACCGGTACCATTGGAGATATGGCTCTCCTCGTCGAGGCTCTCATGAGCCTCACGATTGTCGACGAGTTGCTCTTTCTCATCCTTATGCTGGTCTCGAACATGACCATGATCAGCAGCACCAGTGTCTCGCGGGAGGGCAGGCACCTGGCAAAGAATCGCCTCTACCCCCTCAAGGCGAGTGTGTTCGTGGATGCCAAGCTCCTCTTCCACCTCGCCCTGGTGGGGGGGACGAACCTCATCTACCTGGCGTCGACCCTGCTGCTTGCAGGCAGGGGGCTCGCTTCTTTTGTGTGGATGGCCCCGCTCTCACTGCTCACCATCGCCGCGGTTGCCCCCTTCCAGCTGGCGATCGACTACCACAACCCGAACGAGGAGTGGACCCTCGCCCAGCACGCGATGAAGAGCAACCCCAACGGCCTCTTCGGCCTGCTCGTCTCTCTTCTCTTCGTCCTCGTGGACGCACTCTTTCTCATCGTCCTGCCCCTCTTTGGCCTGCCCGCCGTCGTCTCGAGGGTGCTGCTCCTCCTGGTCCTGACCGGCTCCACTCTTTTAGGCTACCGCCTCGCGGTCACTCAGGCCTCGCGCGCCCTTGCAAGATAGGTTTCGATGGCAGAGCAGAGGGAGGGGAGGGTGGTGTGTGTCTCGAAGGGGCCCGATTCATTGGAGCCGCTCCAGTCGATGACCAGACCCAGGTCGGCCGCCTCGAGCATCGGGATATCGGTCGGCCCGTCCCCGCATGCCACGATGGTGGTGTAGCGATCCCTCAGCTCCTCAACGGCTCTCCGTTTCGCCTCCGGGGTGTGGATATCCACGCGTACGGTCGCCTCGCCCCCATCGGTGAAGATGAGGCGCTTTGCCCTGATGGCAGAGAAGAGGTCCCTGATACCCAGGTGGTCAAGGAACGCCTCGGCAAGGTTTTCGGTGCCGCAGCTGAGGATGACAAAGTCCGCCCCGCTCTCCTCCTTGAGACGGGCGAGCGCCTCCCGGTCGCGTGTGTCCAACAGGCCGGCCAGCCGGCGGGCCACCTCATCGATGTGTGATGGGGTCGCCCGCCGTGCCAGGGCCGCATAGCGGAGGTGGAAGTCCTCGAGGAGGAAGCACCCCGCCTGGTCATCGGCGATGAAGCGCTCCGCCTCGCTCCTATACGCCTCATCCGCCTCCTGGGCGAGGCAGTGGATGAGCAGCTGTTCGCTGTCGAAGCCGATGATCGGGTAGAGGGTGCCGTCGAAGTCAAAGATGATGCAGGTGTCCTTGTCCATGGTCCCAGCGTAGCAAGTGGGCGAAAAAAGGGGAAGGCCCGGCGGCCTTCCCCAACATTGGATGAAAATCGGTCATTGATCCTTGCCGTAGAGGAGGTTGAAGTACTCCATATCGGTGGAGAGGACCTTCTCAAGGGTGGGGATCGTCTTGCGGTAGGACTCAAGGGTCCTCCAGAGTTCGAAGAACTGGGGGTCCGCTGCATAGGCATCGGCGTAGATCTGCGTCGCCCGGGCATCGGCGATACCCTTGGTCTGTTCAGCGGTCGCATAGGCGGCACTGAGGATCTGCTTCTGCTCGCTCTCGGTCTTTCCCTGCCACTGTGCAAGCTGGCCTCGTCCGTAGGAGCGGTACGCCTCGGCGATCTGGTTACGCTCCTTGATCATGCGCTGGTAGACGCTCTCGGTGAGGTCGTCGCTGTAGCGGATCTGGCGCACCACGATGTCGATGAGCTCGATGCCGAAGCCATCGGTGAATTTCTTGGCCTGGTTGTACATCATCGTCGACAAGCCGTCACGACCGATCTTGATCGTCTCCTGCTTGGCCACCGTGGCGGTGAGGTTGCGCAAAGTCTCGGCATCTTCCTCGGAGTCGAGGCTCTGCACCTCCTCCTCGATGGTGATCGTATTGATCTGGTTGGAGTTGCGCACCGCCTCATTGAGGTAGTTCTCACTGACGATCGTACGGATCGAGCTGTCGAGCACGTCGTTGAGCCGGGAGAGTCCGTTGTCGATGGTATTCACCGTCTCATAGTAGAGGGCCGGGTCTGAGATTCTCCAGCGGGCGGTGGTATCGACCCAGATGAACTGGTTCTCCTTGGTCGGGATGCGCTGTGCAGCCCCGTCCCAGCTGATGATCTTCTTGGGGTAGAGCACCACGTTGTCGATCAGGGGCATCTTGAACTTCAAGCCGGCGTCCTGCTCGATATCTACGATCTTCCCGAACCGGGTGACCACCGACTGCTGGCCTTCATACAGGATGTAGAAGGGTCCGAGCAGGATGAAGATCACGAGAAAGAGGATGACGACCACGACGGTCGTGATAAGTTTCTTATTCATTCCTACACTCATTTTGCACCCCCTTCGAGCATCTGGATGGGCAGGTAGTTGGCAAGTTTCTTGTCAACCAAGGTGACCGAGCCTCCATCCTTCGGGGTGATGATCGACTCCATCGTCTCGATGTAGAGGCGCTGGCGGGTGATCTCCTTGCTCTTCTCATACTCCTGCCTGACACTGTCGAAGCGTGCCACATCACCGGTTGCCTGGTTGACCCGCTCACTGGCGTATCCCTCAGCGACCTGGATGATCTGGTTGGCCTCTCCCCGTGCCGACGGGATTACCTTGTTATAGTTCTGCTTGCCCTCGTTGATGAGGCGGTTCATATCCTGGATTGCCTTGTTGACGTCCTCGAAGGCGTCCTGTACCTCACCGACCGGCGGGACGATGTTCTGGAGCTTGACGGTGATGACGCGCACGCCCAAGCCGAAGGAGTCGAAGAGGGTCTGCATGTTCTCCTGCGCCTCGACCTCGATGCGGGTTCGCTGGTTGGTCATGACACTGAGGATCGGCAGGTCCCCGACGAGCTTGTTCATCACGCTCTGGCTGATGTCCCTGATCGTCGTCTCCCGCCTCTCGACGTTGAACATCCAGTTGTACGGGTTCTCAATCTTGTACTGGACGATCCACTGTACGTCGATGATGTTCAAATCGCCGGTGAGCATGAGGCTCTCGTTGGTGTAATCGGCGTGCTTCAAGAGCGATGACGAGCTGTTGCTGGGCCTGTAGCCGAAGGTCATTGTCTGAACCACCTGGGTGGGGACGTTGTAACTGGCCTCGATGCCCAACGGGATCTTGGTCTGAAGGCCAGGTCCGACGGCCCGGTTGTACTTTCCAAGGCGCAGGACAACAGCTTGTTCGGTCTGGTCGACAACGAAGAAGCTACTGAGCACCAACATGACGAGCACAACAGCTACCACGACCCACAATACGAGTTTCGGGCTGATATTCACCGTCTTTCTTGCAGGCCTTGGGTTTTGCTGCATGGTATCCATGATTTCTCCTTGAGTGCAGGGCGCACACTCCCAATGTACTGAGAGGCATGCCCCCCGTCAAGGAGCGGATGCCATTGAAATAAAGGGAGCGGAGAGCTATCATGGGCGGTATGAAAAAGAGATTGATCACCAGTGCGCTCCCATATGTGAACAACATCCCCCACCTCGGCAACCTTACCCAGGTGCTGTCAGCCGATGTGTTCGCCCGTTTCTGCCGCTCCAAGGGGTATGAGACCCTCTACGTCTGCGGCACCGATGAGTACGGCACCGCCACCGAGACGCGGGCACTCAAGGAGGGGGTCACCCCCCGAGAGCTCTGTGACCGCTACCATGTGATCCACAGCGATATCTACAAGTGGTTCGAGATCGATTTCGACTACTTCGGGCGCACCAGCACCCCGTTGCAGACCCAGATCGTCCAGGAGATCTTCACCAAGGTCGACGAGGCGGGCTATATCAACGAGCACGAGGTGGAGCAGCTCTACTGCCCCACCTGCGACCGCTTCCTCGCCGACCGGTTCGTCGAGGGGACCTGCCCCCACTGCAACTATGAGGGGGCACGCGGGGACCAGTGCGACAACTGCCAGACCCTGCTCGACCCCACCGAACTCATCGCCCCCCGCTGCGGGGTCTGCGGCACCACCCCGGTGGCCAAGCTGACACGCCACCTCTACATCGACCTGCCCAAGGCGTTGCCGCTTCTGGAGGCGTGGATGGAGAAGGCGAGCGTCGAAGGCTTCTGGTCACACAATGCCATCCAGATGACCCGCTCCTGGATCCGTGATGGGCTGAAGGAGCGCTGTATCACCCGTGACTTGAAGTGGGGGATTCCGGTTCCGAAGAAGGGGTATGAGAACAAGGTCTTCTACGTCTGGTTCGATGCCCCCATCGGCTACATCTCCATAACGGCGAATGCTACCGACGCGTGGAAATCGTGGTGGCATGACCCGGCCAATGTGGAGCTCTTCCAGTTCATCGGCAAGGACAACATCCCCTTCCACACCGTCATTTTCCCCTCGTGCCTCCTGGCCACCGGGGAGGAGTGGACGATGCTCCACCACATGTCGAGCACCGAATACCTCAACTACGAGGGGGGCAAGTTCAGCAAGAGCCTGGGCATCGGGATCTTCGGCAACGACGTGCAGGAGACCGGCATCCCCGCTGATGTCTGGCGCTTCTACGTCTACCTCAACCGCCCGGAGAGGAGTGATGTGACCTTCAGCTGGAGCGACCTGCAGGAGAAGGTCAACGGTGAGCTCATCGGAAACCTCTCCAACCTCGTGAACCGGACCCTGACCTTCGTCAGGCGCTTCTACCCGGACAACGAGATCTTTGCCTCCGCGCTTGACGAGGGGCTCTGGGGTGAGGTGAAGAGTCGCGAAGCGCAGATCGATGCCCTTCTTGAGCGCGCCGAGGAGCGCGAGGCGCTCAGGCAGATCCTCGCCCTCTCATCGCTCGGGAACAAGATCTTCCAGGAGAGCGAGCCGTGGAAACTGCGCACCACCGATCCCGAGCGTGCCAAGAGCCTGCTCAAGACCCTGGTCTACCTCATCAGGGACCTGGGCATCATGGTCGAGCCCTATATGCCGTCGACCAGCCGCACTATCCTCTCCTTCCTCAAGGCCGATGGGGCGCGGTGGACCGACCTGGGCAAGGGGGAGGGCATCAACGAGGTTGGGGAGGTGAGCCTCCTCTTCACCAAGCTTGAGGATGAGCAGATCAATGAGCTCAGGGTTCGCTACAGTGGCAGCCAGGATGAGCGCAAGGAACATATGGAGAGAGAGATGGAGAAGACAGAGACAGAGATGAGCCTGGCCGATCGCTTTGCCGATCGCGTCATCCTCAAGATTGCACATATCAGCGAGGTGGAGAAGCACCCTCAGGGGGACAAGCTCTACATCCTCACCCTGGACATGAAGGAGGAGGAGAGCCGGACCATCGTCAGCTCGATTGTCCCCTACTATGAGGCGAGCGAGCTTTTGGGGCGCAACATCGTCGTGGTGAGCAACCTCAAGCCGGCAAACTTCCGCGGAGTGAAGAGCCGGGGGATGCTGCTGGCGGCAAACGACCCCGATGCACCCGAACATACCACCTGTGAGGTGATTTTCGCCGATGAGTTCGAGGCAGGCACGGTCCTGAACCTCGAAGGCTACCCGTTGCCCGCCCTTGAGCAACCGTACATCAAGGCCGACCACTTCTTCGACATGCCGATCTACACCGAGGACGGGGTGGTGAAGGTCGATGGCAAGGCCATCGGCAGCGAGGGCAAGGTACTCAAGGTCACACGCTACCTCAACGGCGTGGTCAACTGACCGGGGCAGCCGTGCAGGTTCGCGGGTGTGATGTCACTTCACTCTCCCGCTCCCACTCTGCCCTGCAGACCCCGCTCTGGGCTGCGGTCAAGGAGGAGCACGGCTGGCATGCATATGGGTTTACCATTGAACGGGGGGGTCAGGTCTCTGACCTCCTCGTCTTGTCCCGCACCCTTGCCGGCCCCTTTGCGATGGCATACATCCCCTTCGGACCCGACGATATCGGGCTTGGGGAGCTCGCCACTTTGGCAGAGGCGCTGAAACCCCTCCTGGGCCGGCACACCTTTGTCCTGCGTGTCGACTTGCCCTTCACCGTCCCTGTGTGCACCGACTATGGGCCATGGGTCCCGTGCCCACACTCGATCCAGCCGGAGGCGACCATTCGCATGGACCTCTCTCCGGGCTATGACGCGATTATCAGAGCCTACCATGAGCGGGCACGGCGTGCGCTGAAGAAGTGCAGGCAGCACAACCTGCTGGTCGACGAGTGGCGGGGAGAAGCGGGGGTCTTCGACTCATTCTGTGAGCTCTACCGCCATACCGCCGAGCGCGAGGGGTTCTTTCCCCGCAGCCGCTCCTACCTTGCCACCCTCGTCGGCAGTGGGGGCGAGGGTGATATCCGCCTCCTCACCGCCACCCTCTCGGGAGAGCTGGTCGCTGCGATCATCGTCCTCTTCTCAGAGCGCGAGGCGCTCTACCTCATCGGTGCCTCCAGGCGCCTTGAGGGGATCTCCCCCTCATACGCCCTGCAGGACCGGGCCATCGCGATGGCGTGCGAGCGCGGGTGCACGGTCTATGACCTCTATGGGGTAGGGGGCCCTGATGGGCGGGATGGGCATCTTGCGAGCCTGGAGCTCTTCAAGCGCTCCTTCTCAGGGGTGCGCATCGAGCGCCCCCCCACACTGGATTGGGCCTATCGCCCCCTGCTCTGGCGTCTCTTTCGAGTGGCCGAGGGCCTGCGGTACGCCCTCCTCAGGTTGAGGCGATCGCTGAGACGAGTGCCTTGAACTGGTTGCCCCGGTCGAACTCATTCAAGAAGAGCTCAAAGGATGTGGCCCCGGGGCTGAGCAGGATCACCTGGATGATGTTGGGCACCTCGGCCTGCTTCTCCAGAGCGCTCTGGTAGCTTGCCGCCAAGGCCTCGGCCATCGTCGAAAAGGGCCCGTGATAGGCGATCTTCCGCTCGTCCAGCAGCGGGAGCAACTTGTCCCGGGTGAAGGAGCCGTCGAGCAGGGAGAGGCTGGTCGCCCCCTCGAGCTCGCTTTCCATCGCAAGGGGACTGAGGTTCTTGTCCGTCCCCCCGCAGATCAGGTGCACGTTGAGCGAATCGAAGCGGGAGCAGGTGAAGTGCACCGCCTCGGGGATCGTTGCGGCGCTGTCGTTGATGAAGATGATGTTGTTGTGGGCGGCGACCTGCTCGATACGGTGGGGAACCCCCTGGAAGGTCGACAGTGCCTTGATGATCGAGCGGTACTTGAAGTGGAGGGAGAGCAGGATCGCATAGGCGCTCTTGAGGTGTGGTGTCTCCTCAAGATCCTTGACGCTGACGTGGTCGATGCCACGAATCTTCTTCTTGTCGAGGCCGGTGAGGGAGGAGATCCGTGCAACGAGGGCATCGGGGGCAACCGCATTCTTCACCGTCTTGGTGAAGAGCTCGAGCTTATCCTCGAGATAGCGCTCGATGGAGTCGTAGGTGTTGAGGTGGTCGGGGTAGAAGTTGGTCAGGGCGCAGACCTCCATCTCCGGGAGGTTGCCGTTCAGGGCCGTGACCGTGTCACGGATCTGCCACGAGGAGAACTCGCAGACGAGGTAGTCGGGCAGCGCCTTGCCCGCTGCCTTGCGCCGTTCCCACTCCGAGAGCACGCTGAAGGCGCTGATCCCCATATTGCCGCACTGCATCGCCTCGAAGCCGAGCTCGGTGAGGGCATGGGCGACCGCAGCGCTGGTCACCGTCTTCCCCTTGGTGCCGGTTATGGCGATGATCTTGACCTCCTCGCACCAGGGGGAGGAGAAGAGCCA
>CALFMX010000164.1 GCA_937902565.1 uncultured Spirochaetales bacterium | reverse complement strand
TGGCTATAGGGTCCGACGGCCTTCGGGGCCGCTTCGGTTGCAACTACTGACTTTTTCAACTGGAACATCATCTCATTCCTCCTACCGTTCAGGATACTCCTGCCCGCTTGGTTGGGCAAGGCCAGCTAGAGTGCGGTGCGCACTTCTTGGGTACTTCGTGCAAGGGCGACCATCCCATCGTCCCGGGGGTGCCCCTTGGGGAAGCCAAAGCCGTAGTCGACGGCGATGAAGGAGACCCCGCTCTCCCTCGCCCCCTCCTCATCATGGACCGTATCGCCGATGAGGACGGCATCCTTCGCCGCCACCCCCAGTTCAGAGAGCACGGCATTGACGATATCGGCTTTGGAGAGGGAGGAGGAGTCGTCACTGCCCTTGATGGTCTCGAAGTGGTGGGCAAGCCCGAAGTGCCCAAGCATCTCCCGGGCAAGCGGCTCATACTTGAGCGTACCCACCGCAAGGCGGTAGCCGCGGCTCTTGAGGTCCGCTAGGGTCTCCTCGATGCCCTCATAGGGGCGGGCAAGGTCCCGCCCCTTGCGATTGTACTCAACTCGATAGATGTCGATCGCTTCCTCGATAAGAGAGGGGTCGAGGTCATAGACCGCCACAAAACACTGGTGGATCGGCGGACCGATGAACTTTGAGAGCTGGGCTTCATCCTCGACCGCCTCGTACCCGAGCTGGATGACTGTCTTGTTCGCCGTGGCGAAAATCCCTTCGCTGGTGTCCATCAGCGTCCCATCGAGGTCAAAGATTGCAAGCTTGTATCTCATTGCTGCACCATATGCAAAATCTCGTGGTGTATCAAGCCGTTTGAGGCGACAAGGTCGCACCGCCCATCGGTGAAGGGAACCGCTTCGCAGGCAGGGCTCCCCATCCCGCCAGCCTCCCGTACCAGGGCAAGACCGGCGGCCATGTCGTAGTAGCCGAGGCACATCTCGTAGTAGGCATCGAGCCGCCCGGCAGCGATATAGGCCATCTCGAGGGCGCAGGAGCCGTAGGAGCGCAGGTCGCTCGTCCCGTGCACCAGACGACGGAGACGGAGTGCATACTCCTCATAGAGCTCACGGTGGCGATGTGGGGGGACGGTGGCCAGGAGGGCGTAGGCGGGGTCACTGACCGAGGAGACCGTGATCGGCTCACCGTTGAGATAGGCGCCGTTTCCGCTACTGGCCCAGAAGAGCTCATCTTGGCGTGGGTTGTAGACGACACCGACCAGGGGGTGGTAGGGCTCGAGCTCCCAGGCAATCGAAATCGTATAGTTGGGGATCGAGCGGGCGAAGTTGACCGTGCCGTCAATCGGGTCGATGATCCACCGCCCATTGGCCCCGGCCTTGCTCCCGCTCTCCTCTGCAAAGATGCCGTCACCGGGAAAGTGCTCCTTGATCGCCCCAATGATGATCGCCTCACAAGCACTGTCCGATTCAGTGACAAAATCATTGGCGGCCTTCTCATGGACCGAGAAAGCCGCCGTCCGTCCCGCCTCAAGGAGGTACTCCCCTCCCCGCCTCGCCGCCTCGCAGGCGACAGAGAGGCGGTCGGCAATCATTGTTGTCCGCTCCATTATGTCCTTCTCTTCTCCAAGATTCGCTCGGCGAGGCTTGTCACATACTTCCAATCGGAGGTGGAGAACTCCTTGGCGCTGATGATCCGCTCATCGACTCCCGAGAGGTTTCCCGCCTTGTCATATTCGAGTTGCAACATGCTCCAGTAGGGCTTCTTCTGCAGGTACATCATCGCACCGACGCTATTGCGTCGATTCCAGGCGTTCATGGCATCTCCCTGGCCATCGGCGACGACGATGGTCAAATCGAGGCCCGGGACGCTGAACATCTTGTCCCGTCCATCGAGGCGCTGGGCCCGCTTCGCCTCCTCGATCAGGGATGCCGTCTCGCTGAGCAACTGCTCGTCCCTCTCATCCACAAAGGCCGCGAAGGCACTGCCCTCGATGGCACTGAGATGGATGATGATCTCCCCGATCGTCGGGGGAAGGGATGGGTCGAGTTCGGCACGCCTCGAAAGGTCGACGCTCGAGGGCAAGGAGAGTGCCGCCTCCTTCTTCTCAGCGGCCTCGGAGGCCCGGGAGACCACATCAGCGAGGATGAACCGGCTCAGCGGTGGTTGTGGCTCCTCGATCATATCCAGCAGTTCGTCGGCATCATCGTCATCCTCGCTCGCTCCGTAGTAGGTGACATCCCCGTCAAGCGAACCGCTCTCCATCTCCTCGTCCGCGGCGCTCAGTGTTTCATCCTGGACCCCGAAATCCTCACCAATCTCTTGCATTTCGATGGTCTGGTACGCTTCGCTCTCGTACTCATAGTCATCATCGGCATCATCATCCTCCCGTTCGTGGTCGAAGGAGAAGATGTTCTCATCATCGAAGTCGAAGAGCGAGGGTTGCTCGGCGAAGCTGAATATCTCGTCAGCGGCCTCCTCATCCTCGTCATCACTGTCGCGGGGCGTCGCATCGAGGAACATCGAGGTGAAGTATGACGACCCGATGGCCGGCGAGACATCCTCCATCTCCAACTGCGGCTCCTCATCATCCTCTTCATCATCGACGGGCGGGGTGAATCCCAGGCCCAACTGGTCCTTTATGGCGGTCACCCCCTCCCAGGTCGTACCAATGGCGGCCAGCTGGAAGAAACTGATGTAGAGGACCTTGTTATCGGCAATCAGCGGGTATGAAATACGGTCACGGCAGTCGATGATGATGGCACGCTCCCCGCTTTCGGTGACCAGGGCCTCCTTGGCCATCGCCTCCTTCAGGCGCTCGGCGGCCCGCTCGCTCTCTGCTATGGGGTTGAGGGGTGCACAGCTATGGTCCGCCCAGGGCAACTGCACCAGCACCCGCTGGTCTCCCCGTTCAAAGCAGGCATCCACGACCCCGCCCCCAATCTCATAGTCTCGCTGCCAATCCATGGTGGAGAAGATCGCGGTGAAGAAGGTGATCGGTAGCAGCCGGCTACGGGACCGCTCGATCTCCTCCCAGCGGGATGCGTGCTCCCCGCTTGAACGGCACACCGCCTCCTTGATAACGGCATACCCCTCTCTCAGCAACCGCTTGCCATCGAGGCAGTAGTAGGTCGCCCTCAGGCGGCTGAAGGGGCGCGAGGCGGTGGCTTTGCCGTCTATGAGGAGGTGGCTCTCCTCCTCCCACGCCAGGCTCCCCATATCGGTGCTGAGCAGGTGGGCATCGTACTCGTTCAGTTCGGTGGTCCCGACCACCTCCCAGTCCGAACGAATGACAGGCTCCCGCTCGGCGAGGGTCTTGAAGGCCTGGAGCAGGCCATCGAGCTTGGCGGGAAAGACCTCGGCGATGAGGGTGTTGAAGGGCTGGAGGCGATACTGGAGGGCGCGGTACTGGACATCGGTGGAGATTCCACAGTCAGGGGCGATGAAGGAGAGCGCCTCCTGCTGGTAGGCGAGCATGAGGCTGTCGCCCCGTATGGTCCCCTCACTGCGCAGGCGCAGGGCGGTGTTGTCGATATAGCGCACCGTCTTGCGTTCAAGTTCGTCGAAGCTCTGCAGCAGGCGCCGGTACTCCTTGGCCGGCAACTCGGTATAGAGGGGGTGGTCGATGCGGGCATAGGGAAGAAGGGTTGCCAGGTAGGAGATGAACGCCGAACGCTGCTCCTTCTCCTGCTGTGAGAGGTTGGTATCGACGGACTCGGTCCCGATGGCATCGAGGATCGAGAGGGGGTGGCAGGAGCGGAAGATCGACCTGATGACCTCGACGTTGGTGTTCATGAAGGTTGTGAGCTCACGGAGGTTCTTCTGGACCTTTTCAAGGGGGATTTCCCCGATGGACAACAGCTGCCAACTATCTCGTTCTCTCACTGTGCACCTCCTGTTCGAGCATAGCATATCTTCGCATTCCTATCAAACTGACAAAGTGGGGTCAGACCTCCTCGAGGGGAGGCTGGTGCATCGTCCTTGAAAAGAGCAGGGCCACTACCAACGAGAGCGTCGCAACACCTGCATACGTGGTGAACAGCGTCGCATACCCATAGTGGTCAACGATGGCCCCGCCGAGCAGGGTGCCTACCACCGATGGGAGGCCAGTGCCCAATGAGGCATAGATTGACATGCCCAGGGTCCGTCGCTCCCGCCGCACCCGCCGTGCGACAAAGAAGATCGCCGCCGGGTGGAAGGCGCCGTAGGCAAGGCTGTGCAGCAACTGGGCGACCACCACACCCCTGAAACTGGGAAAGAGGGCGTAGATGAGGAGGCGGGCCACCATCGCCAGGCCACTGGCAAGGAAGAGATGGTAGGGCAGCACCCGCTTCCTCTGCAGCAGGATTCCTGCCCCAATCATGGCGAAAAACTCGCTGCCTGCACTGATGGCACTCATCAAGCTTATGGCGTTGCTCCCCACCTCCTCTACGAGGAAGAGGGAGAAAAAGCTCGTCACCGCCGAGTGGCTGAACCGGTTGAGGGCGATGATGACCATACCGACGATGAAGGCGCGGTCATACCAGGGCCTCCCCTCACCCGCTGCGGTGACCAGCACCCGGGATTGCCTGGGTTCACTCTTCCACGTGAAGACGAAGAGAGCGAAGACGAGGGTGCAGATGAGGGCCCACCTGCCGATGTCCACGTTGTCCTTCAGGTCAGGCCTCTGTGTTGCAGCAAAGAAGAGGGAGAAGAGGATGAAACCGGCTGTCCCCACAGAGCGGACCAGGGAGTATTGGCTCGGATTCCCGTCAAAATGGTTGTTCGCATAGCTATCCATCGCCGGCATGATGGAGCGATAGGTCAGGGCAAAGAGCACCAGGGCAAGGGCGGCCGAGGAGGTTGAGGTGCTGAACATCAGAAGCGCCATCCCTGCCATCGAGAGGATGGTGCACAGCAGTACCGAACGCTTCATCCGTCCGCTCTTGTCGATCCACATGGCTACAAGGAGCGGGCCTACGATGGCTGCCACCTCGTAGAGGGCGAGCAACGCGCCCGTCATCTTGTAGGAGTACCCGAGGTTATGGACCATCACCGGCAGATAGGGGCTCACCACCGCCGTGATGCAGTAGAATGAAAAGAAGGAGAGGGTGAGGCTGAGCATGCGCCCATTGTATGGTTTTTACCCAGGGTCAACAAGCATCATCTAGAGCGTAAGATAGCGCCCCGCCTTCGAGAGGAGGCGTGGCCCCATGCCGATGTCATGGATCGAGCAGATCCGCCCCGAGCGCCGGGTGGCGATGATCCGGGTAGCCCACGCCGGCCCGATGCCCGGGACGCGGAGCAGGTCCTCCCGGCTGGCGCGGTTCACCGAGAGGGGGAAGCGGTGGGGGTTCGCCTCCGCCCACATGAGCTTGGGGTCCTTCTCCAGGCTGAGCCTGCCATCGGGGAGGAAGGGGAGCTCCTGGATGGCAAAACCGTAGGTCCTGAGGAGCCACTCCGCCTGGTAGAGGCGATGCTCCCTCATCAGGTGGGAGGAGGAGGTCTCGGCGCCAAAGAGATCGGGCTCCTTGACCGCCACCTGCTCCCCGGGGATGGAGGCCTCCCCGAGGCCGCGTTGATAGGCGCTGAAGTAGACCCGCCCTACCCCCAGCCCACTGTAGAGGTCACTCACACTTGAAAGGATCTCCCGGTCATCCTCATCGCTTGCCCCGACGATGAACTGGCTGCTGATTCCCACCTTCGCATGGGGCATGCCGACGGCTGTCTGGCCAGAGAGGTAGTGCAGCGGGGCCATGATGTCCCGCTGGTAGTCCTGGTCAGTTGAGAGCTTTGCAAAGTGATCGGCTGAGGGGACCTCGATGTTGATCGAGAGGGCCGAGGCATAGGTGAGCGCCTCATCAATCGCCGAGAGGGAGCAGCCGGGGATGACCTTGAGGTGGATGAAGCCCCGGTAGCGGTAGCGCACCCGCAGGATCCTTGCGGCATCGACGAGCAACTGCATCGTCTTGTCCGGGGAGGAGAGCACCGCACTGGAGAGGAAGATCCCGATGAGGCCTCGCTTTCGCTGCAGGTCATAGAAGAAGGAGGCGACCTCCTCTGCCCCAAGGGCCACAGGGCGGAAGTCCTGGTTCTCCCTCAGCGGACAGTAGCGGCAGTCATTGGCGCAGCGGTTCCCCATCAGCGTCTTGAGCATGATGCCCGCCCCGCCGCTGGCCGTGGTCACCGGATAGAGCCACGAGGAACCGTCGTTGCCCCGCCTGCGGTGTTCGGCCGGATTGTTGGTGGCACAGGCACAACTGAGGTCGTATTGGGCATCCCGGCTGAGGATGTCGAGCTTTCCCTGGGTATCCATCGTAGGGAAAGAGTAACACTTGTATAGTATTTTGTACAGCTATTCTTTCGGCTTGAATCGCCACTGGCTGATCACCAGGCCCATGAGGGTCAAGGCGGTGCCCACCCCGTCGAGGAGGGTGAACGCCTCGCCGAGGAAGGTGGTGGCAAACGCTATGGTGATGACCGGGCTGAGGTAGAGGTAGAAGGAGCTCTTCACCGGACCGATGGAGCGCAGGCCATAGTTCCAGAGGACAAAGCAGAGGGCCGAGGCGACCAGGCCGAGGAAGAGCAGCGGCAGGAGCACCTCCTTCTCGAGGATGGTCTGCATCGGAAGGGAGTGGCCGCCGGCGACGAGGGCTATGGTGTGGCCGACCAGGCCCCAGAAGAACATGGTGCGTGTCACCTTGAGGTTGGGGTACCCACTCCTCCCGATGACCCGGGTCAGGGTCGTGTAGATGGCCCAGACACAGATTGCCAAGAGCGCAAGGAAATCCCCATAGGGGTTGACCCCAAGGTCCGCACCATCGGAGGCGGTGAGGATGATGATTCCACCCATCGACAGGGCGAGGCCGGCAAAGTATGAGAGGCGGAGCTTCTCCTCCTTGAGGAAGATCCGGCTTGCCAAGAGCGTGGTGAACGGGGCGGCGGCAACGATGACGCCCACATTGGTGGCGCTGGTGTAGAGCAAGGCGGTGTTCTCCAAAAAGTAGTAGAGGAAGATGCCGCAGAAGCCTGCCAGGGCAATGTAGAGACGGTCGATCGGCTTGGCATACTCCAGCTTGCCGGGGGAGATGATCGTCAACACTGCAAGGCCGAGGATTGATCGGACGACGAGGATCTGGCTGGGGACGAGACGGGTGAGCAGCGACTTGGTGAGGACGTAGGTCGTAGCCCAGATGGTGATGGTGACCACGACCGCCAGGTGGCCGAGCAGCTGTGGGTTGTGTTGTGGGGCTTCCTGCATATTGGCAGAGTGTAGCGACAAAACTAGTGGTATGCAATGAGCCATGGTATACTATGGGTACTTAGGAGGCGCCTATGATGACATATCGAAAGGAGCTTTGGTTTCACCTACCCAAACGACGCGGCTTGATCAACATCACAGAGAGCGTCCAAGAGGCGGTGAATGAGAGCGGGATCAGGGAGGGCCTTGTCCTGGTCAATGCGATGAACATCTCGGCAAGCGTCTTCATAAACGCCGTCGAGAAGGGGCTGCACGCGGACTTCGAAACGTGGCTTGAAAAGCTTGCCCCGGAGTTGCCCTACGAGCAGTACAAGCACAACACCGAGGCGGACTGCTGGATAGCCGTGCATCAAAAGGTGTGGGACATTACCGATTTCGTCGCCGAGCATCCTGGAGGTTCAGCCGGTGAGTTATCCCCCTCCTCAGGCGAGATGAGAACACGAAAACCCCATTCAAAAGAAAGAATCATGAGGGGAGCGGAAGCAGAGGAAGGCATAGTATGAAGAGGAAAGGAAAGAAACGGCCAGGCTAACTCGTTGCATCCAGTATTGCTCAGGTGCGCCGGGTCCAACGCGACAAAGGTATTCGACGCGGTCCACGCCCCGGACATAATCGAGCAGCTCCCCAAGGAAAAGCTCATGGGTTCCCTCCTCCCGCCGCCCGCCGGGCCCGACGACGACAACACCCCCGTCGTCCAAGGCGGCAGCGAAGCCCAAGTCAGCAACGCCAGCACACCTCCCACCACAACATCCGCCATGCCAGCATCCCCTCTAGCAGCAGACCCGGCGACGCCGCCCCCCCTTTCCTCCATCCTCAGCAGCCCCGACCTCACCCTCGCCGCGTCCGCGCACCTCGCCCACGCTGGGGTGCGACTGCGCCCAGGAGCGCAGCGTGGGCTCGACGATGCGCTCGCC
>CALFMX010000163.1 GCA_937902565.1 uncultured Spirochaetales bacterium | reverse complement strand
TGACGGGGGCCCGCACAAGCGGTGGAGCATGTGGTTTAATTCGATGATACGCGAGAAACCTTACCAGGGCTTGACATGCGCCGGGAGCGCGCCGAAAGGCGTGCGCCCCTCGGGGCCGGCGCACAGGTGCTGCATGGCTGTCGTCAGCTCGTGCTGTGAAGTGTTGGGTTAAGTCCCGCAACGAGCGCAACCCCTGCCGTCTGTTGCCACCACCTCGGGTGGGCACTCAGGCGGGACCGCCGGTGACAAACCGGAGGAAGGTGGGGACGACGTCAAGTCATCATGGTCCTTATGTCCTGGGCTACACACGTGCTACAATGGCCGGTACAGAGCGCAGCGAGGCCGCGAGGCCGAGCGAATCGCCCAAAGCCGGTCCCAGTACGGATTGGAGTCTGCAACTCGACTCCATGAAGTTGGAATCGCTAGTAATCACGCATCAGCATGGCGTGGTGAATTCGTTCCCGGGCCTTGTACACACCGCCCGTCACACCATCCGAGTCGGGGGTGCCCGAAGTCGCCAGCCCAACCTGAAAGGGGGGGCGGTTCCGAAGGTACGTTCGGCGAGGGGGGTGAAGTCGTAACAAGGTAGCCGTACCGGAAGGTGCGGCTGGATCACCTCCTTTCTGACAAGAAAGGCAGGCGCGCCCGCTCACAGGGGGCGCCGACAGAAGGCCGTAGGCCGGCAGGTGCAAGTCCTGCAACACAAGCCCTTCGTGGTTGAAGCTATTCCAGTCTCTGTATTTTTCCCCACCACAATACCTCTGTAGAATGGTACAGGAGAGGGTTCGACTCCCTCGGGTGTTCTACGGTTTTTGACATAACTAAGCGAAGGATTGAAAGAGTGACATGGTCAAGTGAATAAGGGTCCACGGAGGATGCCTTGGAGCTGCCAGGCGAGGAAGGACGTGACAAGCTGCGATAAGCCGCGTGTAGGGGCCGATACCCGAAGAAGCGCGGATGTCCTAATGGGGTAACCCGCATGGCTGGATGCCATGCATGCATGCGTGAATAGATAGCGTCTGCAGGCCATACGCTGGGAAGTGAACCATCTGAGTACCAGCAGGAGAAGAAATCAAACGAGATTCCCCCAGTAGCGGCGAGCGAACGGGGAGGAGCCCAAACCGCTTCCCTTCGGGGGGGCGGGGTTGTAGGGCCGCGGCGGGGCGTAGCCCGTGCAGTGAGAAAGCGAGCTTGTAGCGGAACGGCCCTGGGACGGCCGGCCGGAGAGGGTGAAAGCCCCGTATGCGAAACGAGCTTGCCTGCATGGCCGCGGAACCTGAGTACGGCGGGACACGAGAAATCCTGCCGGAAGCTGGGGGGACCACCCTCCAAGGCTAAATACTCGGCAGCTACCGATAGCGCATAGTACCGTGAGGGAATGGTGAAAAGGACCCCGGGAGGGGAGTGAAAGAGAACCTGAAACCGTGGACCTGCAAGCGGTCAGAGCCCGAGAGGGTGATGGCGTGCCTTTTGTAGAATGAGCCTGCGAGTCACCGTATGCGGCGAGGTTAAGGGATAGGAGTCCCGGAGCCGCAGGGAAACCGAGTCTGAAGAGGGCGAAGAGTCGTATGCGGTGGACCCGAAACCAAGTGATCTAGCCATGGCCAGGCTGAAGCTGCAGTGAAATGCAGTGGAGGGCCGAACCTAAATCCGCTGAAAAGGGTTGGGATGAGCTGTGGCTCGGAGTGAAAGGCTAATCAAACTTGGAGATAGCTGGTACTCTCCGAAATAGCTTTAGGGCTAGCGTCGCCTGGATTGTCGCGGAGGTAGAGCACTGGATAGGTGAGGGCCCGTCACTGGGTACCGATCTTAACCAAACTCCGAATGCCGCGACACAATGGGCGGCAGTCAGACGGCGGCTGATAAGGGCCGTCGTCGAGAGGGAAACAGCCCGGACCGCCGGCTAAGGTCCCCAAGTCGTGCTGAGTGGGAAAGGAAGTATGATTGCACAGACAGCCAGGAGGTTGGCTCAGAAGCAGCCACCCCTTCAAAGAGTGCGTAACAGCTCACTGGTCGAGTAGTCATGCGCCGATAATGTAACGGGGCTAAGCACGGCACCGAAGCCGCGGGATGCAGCCAATGCGGCTGCGTCGGTAGGAGAGCATTGCGTATGTGGACGAAGCGTTCCCGTGAGGGTGCGTGGACATGGCGCAAGAGAGAATGCAGGCATGAGTAACGAAAAGACGGGTGGGATCCCCGTCCGCCTGAAGCCCGAGGTTTCCAGGGTAAAGGTAATCTGCCCGAGGGTCAGTCGGCCCCTAAGGCGAGGGCGAGAGCCGTAGCCGATGGGAAGCGGGTCAACATTCCCGCACCTCCCAGGGTTTCGATGGGACGACGCATAGGGTGAAGCGCAGCCGGGCGACGGTAGTCCCGGCCGAAACGGCGAGCCGATGAGGCCCCCAGGCAAATCCGGGGGCCGAGGTGAGCCGCGAGCGAGGCCCCCCACGGGGGGAGGAAGTGCGCAGAGCCGTCGTGCCGAGAAATAGTCCCTAAGAATGGATCCTGGGGGACCGTACCGCAAACCGACACAGGTGGGCGAGCTGAGAATGCGCAGGCGCTCGGAAGAATCCGCGTTAAGGAACTCGGCAAAATGCATACGTAACTTCGGGATAAGTATGGCCCTTCGGGGCTGCAGAGAAATGGCCCATGCGACTGTTTACCAAAAACACAGGTCCATGCGAACCGGCAACGGGAAGTATATGGACTGACACCTGCCCGGTGCTGGAAGGTCAAGGGGATTCGTCAGGCAACGAAGCGATGAACCCAAGCCCCAGTAAACGGCGGCCGTAACTATAACGGTCCTAAGGTAGCGAAATTCCTTGTCGGGTAAGTTCCGACCCGCACGAATGGTGCAACGACATGGGCGCTGTCTCAACGTGGAATCCGGTGAAATTGAAGTCCAGGTGAAGATGCCTGGTACCCGTGGTCAGACGGAAAGACCCCGTGAACCTTTACTTCACCCTGGCATTGGGAGCTGGGCAGGGATGTGTAGGATAGGTGGGAGGCAGCGAGGCGTGGGCGTCAGCCTGCGCGGAGCCGTCGGTGAAATACCACCCTTGCCTGTCCATCTCTCTAACGCGGGCCGTGAGCCGGCCCGCGCACAGTGCCAGGCGGGAAGTTTGACTGGGGCGGTCGCCTCCCAAAGGGTAACGGAGGCGCGCGAAGGTCGCCTTAGGATGGTTGGGAATCATCCGGCAAGCGCAAAGGCACAAGGCGGCTTGACTGCGAGGCCCACAAGCCGAGCAGGTACGAAAGTAGGTCTTAGTGATCTGGCGGTAGCGAGTGGAAGCGCCGTCACTTAACGGATAAAAGGTACTCCGGGGATAACAGGCTGATCTTGCCCAAGAGTTCATATCGACGGCAAGGTTTGGCACCTCGATGTCGGCTCATCGCATCCTGGGGCTGGAGCAGGTCCCAAGGGTTTGGCTGTTCGCCAATTAAAGCGGTACGTGAGCTGGGTTCAGAACGTCGTGAGACAGTTCGGTCCCTATCTGCCATGGGCGCAGGATGGGTGAGGGGATCTGCTTCCAGTACGAGAGGACCGAAGTGGACGGACCTCTGGTGTACCGGTTGTCGCGCCAGCGGCAGGTGCCGGGTAGCCACGTCCGGAAGGGATAACCGCTGAAAGCATCTAAGCGGGAAGCCCACCCCAAGATGACCCATCCCATCCGCACAAGCGGACGGAAGGAAACAGGCAGACTACCTGTTCGATAGGCCGGGGGTGTACGCACAGCAATGTGTTCAGCCCACCGGTACTAATCATCCGAGAGGCTTGACCATGTCACCCTTTTGATCCTTCGGGCCAAGGCCCGGTGCATGCGCACAGCATGTCCCGAGGCGTTGGCCGGCCCGGTGGCCACAGCAGGGTGGACACACCCGTTCCCATCTCGAACACGGCAGTTAAGCACCCTCACGCCGATGGTACTGCATCTATGCGGGAGAGTAGGTAGCCGCCGGGCCCTTTCTTTTTCATCCATGCGCGCCTTCCCTGACGGGAGGGCGCTTTTTTTTCCAGACGTCCACTGCGCTATAGGTTTGATCTGTGTGATACGCCTCGACTCAAATTCCCAGTCATGCTAGGATAAAAGGCGATATGGGCAGACCGGATAGGTGAGGGAAGAACAGATCCCAGCCCCAATCAGAGAGGAGCTTCGACGGTGATTCCATTCTATAAACCGACCTTGCGGCGCAAGGATATGGATGCAGTGCTGCAGACGATGGTCGATGAGCAGATCGGGCCTGGAGAGCGGAAGAATGAGTTTCTGCGCCAGTTCTGTGAGCTGGTAGGGACCAAAGGGGGCATTGCCCTGCGCTCCTACCCCGATGCCCTGCGGTCGGCATTCACCGTAGCCGGCATCAAGGCGGGCGGTACCGTTGGGGTGAGCGTGCTCAGCCCTTCCGTCTATGGCGTCATCGCCGAACAGCTGGGCATCACCCTCATCTACGGAGATATCGATGCCGATCACGGGTGCCTCTCCCAGAAGGAGGCGCTCAGGCTGGTCAATGAAGGGTGCACCGCCCTCCTGGTCCATGAGCCGGTCTGCCAGATTCCCATCGGCTGTGACTACCGTGAGCTTGGGGTGACTGTCATCGAAGATATCACGGAGAGCCTTGAGAGCCGCTATGAGGAGCAGAAGGCCGGAAGCTGGGGGGACCTCATCGTCTGTGCCTTCGAGGAGGACGGCATCGTCTCATCTGCCGGCGGCGCGATCCTTGCCTATACCAAAGACCAATACAAACAGGCGTGTGTCCCCCTCTTTGAGGGCCAACGCCAATATGTGGAGCTGCCGGATATGAACGCTGCCCTCGGTATCATCCAACTGGCAAACCTTGCAGACCACCTCCGCCGCCGCGGGGAGCTCTATACGACCTTCTCCAAGGCGCTGCTCAAGACCCACCACCGCATCCTTGGCATCGGGTCGATCGACTTCAGCCCCAATGGGTACGGCTTCTCCGTCGTCCTGGACAGCAAGGCCGAGGATGCCATCAAGTTCGCCACCAAGTACCAGGTCATGACCAAGCGGACCTTCGCCGAGAGCCTGGCTGGAGGGGTCGAGGAGCTCTATGACCATTTCCCACAGGCGACCGCCCCATTTTTGCGGGCGATCAGCGTACCACTCTATCCCTTTCTCAAGCAAAGTGATGTAGAATTGCTCTTAAAGGTCATCACGCACCTTCCCTAAGGAGGCAGGCAATGGATGAGCAGAAGATCGGCCATGTGCTGATCGTCGCAAATTGGAGAAAGGTCGAAAGCCACCAGATGAGTGCCACGATCGCGGACTATCTGGGGGCGCGGGGAATCGACAGCACAATCTTCAAGACCCTGACCGCCAACGAGCCGATCGAGATCCCCACCGATACCGGTCTGGTGATCTGCCTCGGCGGTGATGGGACGGTGCTCTACTGTGCCCGCTACCTCCACTCCCACGGCATCCCGATCCTCGCCATAAACCTGGGGACCTTCGGCTTCGTCACCGAGATCTCGATCGATGAGTGGCAGGAGGCGATCGACCTCTTCCTCTCAGGCAAGCATACGATCAGCCGTCGCCTGATGGTACGCGCCACCGTCATCCGCAGCGAGAGCCGTGTCTACAGCGGCCACGCCCTCAATGAGATGGTCATCGCCTCAAGCGGCCTCAGCAAGGTCATCAGCATGGAGATGAGAATCGGGGATACCGATGCCGGTTACTTCCGCTCCGACGGGATGATCATCGCAACCCCCACCGGATCGACCGGCTACAGCCTCGCCGCCGGTGGCCCGATCCTCGATGTCGACCTCTCCTGCCTGGTCATCACCCCGATCTGTCCCTTCACTCTCTCCCATCGCCCCTTGGTCATCAGCGGGGAGGGAAAGATCTCCATCACGATCCCGAGCGGGCAGCGCACCGGTTTGATGCTCTCCCTTGATGGGCAGCAGAACTTCCCCCTCGCAGAGGGCGATGTCATCGAGGTGGAGAAGTCGCAGAGCAAGGCCTTGCTGGTAACCAGCCAGCGACGGGATTTCATCGAAGTGATACGTGACAAGCTCAACTGGTCGGGAGGGATGCATGCTTGAGCGCCTTGAAATCCACAACTACGCCCTCATCGAGGATTCGGTCATCGAGTTTGATGAGCACTTCACCGTCATCAGCGGTGAGACCGGGGCGGGAAAATCGATCATCCTCGGTGCCCTGGGCCTCCTGCTCGGCGCCAAGACCGATGTGCAGTCGATCAGAAGCGGCAGTGAGAGTGCCACGGTTGCCGCCTCCTTCTACCTGGGAGGGGGACCGGGCGAGGCGTTGGAGGGGTTCTTGGATCGTGAGGCTCTCACCCTTGATGAGGGGGTGGCCATCATACGGCGCACCATCAAGCGCAACGGTCGCTCCACGTCCACCATCTGCGGTGCAGTGGCGACTCTGGGCGACCTGGCAGCGGTGACCGCCGAGCTCTTTGATATCAGCGCACAGCGTGACCACCAGAGCCTGCTTTTGCCGGCGAGCCAGCTGCGCGTCCTCGACGCCTACGGGGAGTGTGAGGGCCAGAAAGCGGAGTACCAAACGTGGTACCATGAGCACCAACACCTCCTGTCGGAGTACTCAAAGATGGAGCGTGACCTTGCCAAGGCACGAGCGGAGGCCGATTACCTCTCTTTTGCCGTCGATGAAATCGCATCGGTCGACCCCAAGGCCGGTGAGGATGAGGAGCTCTCCCGCCAGATCAAGATCATCGCCAGCTCAGAGCAGCTCTACGAGGAGCTCCGCTTCGCCATCGACCACCTCCA
Source organism: uncultured Spirochaetales bacterium (assembly GCA_937902565.1). Taxonomy (GTDB): domain Bacteria; phylum Spirochaetota; class Spirochaetia; order Sphaerochaetales; family Sphaerochaetaceae; genus Sphaerochaeta. The sequence continues at coordinate 15,528 of CALFMX010000163.1, read as the reverse complement.
CGAAGGAGGGGGTGCAATCTCCCTCTTGCGCCAGGCCCAGGCGGAGGTGGGGGAGGCCGCCCGCATCGACCAGTCGTTGCTCCCCCTCTGCCAACGCCTCGAGGGGAGTTTCATCGAGGTGCAGGACATCTATGAGACCCTTCGCGACTACCTTGCCTCGATCGCCTTCAGTGCCGAGGAACTCGATCGCCTCCAGACCCGCCTCTCCCTCCTGCAGCGGCTCAAGAAGAAGCATGGGCCGACCCTCGATGCGGTCATCGCCTTCTACAACGAGAGCCGCAACCGCCTGGAGCTCACCGAGGATGGCGAGGTCGCCCTCGCCGCGGTGGCCAAGCGCATCGAGGAGACGGAGAGACGGATGATCGAGGAGGGGCAGGCCCTGCGCGCATTGAGAGTCGAGGGGGCCCGGCGCCTCTCTGCCATGGTGGAGTCCAAGCTCAGGCGCCTAGGCATGCAACAGGCACGCTTTACCATCGATTTCGAGGAGATAGAGAGCTCACCGACCGGCCTCGATGGGGTCAGCTACATGATCTCGGCAAACCCCGGTATGGATCTGCTGCCGATCAAGGCGGTGGCCAGCGGCGGGGAGCTGAGCCGGATCATGCTCGCCGTCAAGACGAGCCTGGCGGCCAGCGATGCCATCCCGACGCTGATCTTTGACGAGGTCGATGCCGGGATCGGCGGGACGGTCGCTCTCTCGGTCGCCGAGGAGCTCTCCCTGCTGAGCAAGAGCCATCAGGTGGTGGTCATCACCCACCTCGCCTCGATCGCCAGCAAGGCGGACGCACACCTGGTCGTCCATAAGGAGGTGGCCGCTTCGATGAGCTGGTCACACATCACCTCGGTCTCGGGCGAGGCGCGCATACGTGAGATCGCCCGGATGCTCAGTGGTGATGAGGAGAGTCAGGAGAGCTTGGTGCACGCCTCCAAGCTCCTTGAAGGGAGGCGCTGAGATGGAGTACTACAAGACCGACTATGGCTGGGCACTCGGTGAGGAGGGGCAGCCGCCCCTCGGCAAGATCGTCGTATCGGAGAATAGTGCATCACACCTGGTCATCGAGCACACCGAGGTCGACCCCTCCCTGCAGGGGCGGGGTCATGCACGGCAGTTGGTGATGCTGGTTGTCTCTGAGGCGAGGAGCGAGGGGAAACTCATCGTTCCCCGCTGCCCCTACAGCGCCAGGCTCCTCGGGCGTGATAGCGAGCTCATGGCCCTCATAGCTCAAAGTTGAGGGCCAGGGCAAGCGCCTGGAGGTCTACATCCTTTCCCTGCCACTGCTTTGAACCGGTGAGGTAGGGGTAGATCTCCTCCTGCAGGCCCCTCAACTCTGGCTCGATGGCCCAGGAGCGCACCAGGCGCAAGAAGTCCAGGATGAAGGAGAGCGTCTCTTCGGTAAGCGGGCCGGTGGCGAGCTGGGCTGCGGTTTTCTGGATCTGTTGGTCGAAGATTGCAGTGAGCAGCTCCCGCTCCGGTTGTTTTGCATAGGAGAGGAAGAATTCGACCAAGAGGGCATACTCATCGGAGAGTTCGCTCCAATGGGCGTTCGTCCCATTTGAGAAGATGGTGGTGAAAGCCCCAAGGGTCGAGCCGATCAACTCCTGGTGGAGGGACCCCATCAAAAGATAGGGGGCGTTGCGTGTCAGGCTGCTGTAGTGACGGATTGTCTGGGCCAGCGTGCGGACCCCCTCAACATCGAAGGCACAGAAGCCGTGCTCGATGGAGGCCAAGAACTCGTCACGCATCCTCTGCGGGATGTCATCGACGTCGATGACCACCTCCTCCGCCTCCTCGGCGCCCTCCTCCCTGACCGAGAGGTGGTAGGTGACCGCCAGGCCGTTCCCGCTCTGTTCTGCCACCGTTGCGTGGTAGCGTGTGAGTGATTCGGTGTTCTCGATCAGCAGCTGGTCCGCTTCCGCTCCCGTCTGTAGGGAGATGAGGCGGTAGTAGCCGTAGCGGTCGCTATGGGAGTTCTTGTCTGCCATCTGCGTGCTGAGTGCGTAGTAGAGCGCCGCTTCGGCCTCCCCGGGCAGCTGCTGCAGCTCGTCGGTGGCAATCGTCTCCCCACTGCCGTCCTGCTTGCGGTTCGCCTTGGCTCTGGAGAGGGTGGAGAGGAGCTGCATCATCAACTCCTCGCTGCTGAAGGGGAGGTAGCAGGATACCGCCATCAGGGCGTAGGCGATGTTCTGCCTCGGCTCGAGACCGGCGATGTCATTGAAGAACCAACCGCAGCTGGTGAAGGCGTAGTGCTTGTACTTCTGCCCCAGCAGGAGGTTTGCCAAGGTACGCTTGGCCACCGTGTCGGTGGTGTACCGGCTGACGAACTCCTCCATCGACACCAGGTCGCTGGCAACCGGCGAGAAGCTGTTGAGTACCTCCTGGGGATCAATGCCCGCTTTGAGCACCGTGGCCGCTTCCCTTCGGTAGATGTCATCGATCGACTCCCCGAGCTGCTCGAACGCCCTGCGCAGCGGTGTGCGCCACTTCTGGTTCCAGCTCTCGTCCCCGCCGGTGTGGCAACCGCAGTCCTTGTACCAGCGGCTCACCCCATGGAAACAGGACCAGCTGGTGCCCAGCCCATCCTCGCCATCGTGGAGGATGGCGTGTTCGGTTGCCGGGTTGTCGGCAAGGAAGGCGGCGTAGTTGGTGAAGGTGAAGTCACCGCGTTCGCCGACCTTTTTGGCAAGGGCGGCAAGGGCCATATCCCCGTAGGGCTCATGGTGGCCGTAGATCTCCCCGTCGGTTGCCGTCTGGATGAGGGCGGGCCCGTCCTTCGCCTTGATGGCCAACAGGCGGTCGTAGAGCTGGTCGGCATCACGCAGGTAGTGGCCGAAACTGATACCCTCTGCAAGCTGGGGGTTGTAGAAGAAGGCGCTGATGGTTCCCCCCTTCTCCCCGGTGAGGAGGTAGGCCCGGTCATAGGGAGCAGGTTTGCCATCGAGGCTGACCAGCTTCTTGCCGGTCCGGTCGACTGCGCGGCACTGCCAGGGGGAGAGAATGACGAACTCGACCCCCGCTTCGGCGAGCAGGTCGATGACCATCCCATTGATCGCAGTCTCGCTGAGCCAGATACCCTTCGCATCGCGGCCGAAGCGCCTGTTGAAGTCGTCGAGGCCCCAGAGGATCTGGGTGCGGGCGTCCTCACGCTTGGCCAGGGGGAGGATCGAGTGGTTGTAGACCTGGGCGATGGCATTGCCGTAGCCCAGGCGTCGCTTGGAAGCCTTGTCCGCCTCTATGATCATCTCATAGGTCTGCCGGTCCTTCGACTGCAGCCAGTTGAGCAGGGTAGGGCCGAAGTTGAAACTGAGCACCTCATAGTTGTTGGAGAGGCTGAGGATCGAGCCATACCAGCCGAGGTATCGTGAGTGGCAGTTGGCCCGGTAGCAGTCTGCGTTGATCAGCTCGTTCCAGTCCCCCCAGGGGCTGGCCGATAGTTGCTTGTTTATGATTCCAGTACGCGGATTCTCCCGTGGCGGCTGATAAAAGTGGCCATGGAGGATCAGCGGGGTCTTTTGCTTCTCTGTTGTTGTATCCATACTATGGACAGGAGTATATCATCTGGCCAAGAATAAGAGAAGGAGGCTTCTATGAGTATTCATATCGTAACAAATCCGCACGCTATCGCACCGACGGTCCTCCTCCCCGGAGACCCGCTTCGGGCCCAACATATTGCAGAAACCTACCTCACCGACGTGGTGCGGTACAACGAGATCAGGGGGATGTGGGGGTTCACCGGCATGTGGAAGGGCAACCGTGTCTCGGTGCAGGGCACCGGCATGGGCATGCCCTCCTTCTCCATCTACGCCCATGAGCTGATCCGGGAGTATGGGGCCACGCGTCTGGTGAGGGTGGGCACCTGCGGGACGATGAGCAGGGACCTGCACCTCAGGGATGTCCTGCTCGTACAGGCGACCGACTGTGACAGCGGCATGAATGTGAGCCGATTCGGCTCCTACCAATTTGCCCCTGCCGCCTCCTTCGACCTCCTCAGGCGGGCGTGGCAGAAGGCCGAGGAGCTCTCCATCCCCGTGAAGGTGGGCAATGTATTTACCAGTGACCAGTTCTACGACCAGAAGGGGGAGGAGAAGATGACCCTTGCCCAGAGTGTGGGGACGCTGGCCGTTGATATGGAGAGCTGTGAGCTCTATACGCTTGCCCGCCTCGTCGACATCGAGGCTCTGACGCTGCTCTCCGTCAGCGACTCGCTTTTGAGCGGAGAGCAGGTCGCCCCCGAGCAGAGGCAGACCACCTTTGGTTCGATGGTTGAGCTTGCGCTGGCCACGCTCTTCGAGTGAGCCAATCCTCGCTGTTGTTGACTAAGCGTGTTGATTCTTCTACGATTGCTCGTATGAAGAACACTCTGGAGTGCGCATGATTCTCATCAATATTGATGAGAATCATGCGCACTCCAGAGTGTTCTTCATACGAGCAATCGTAGAAGAATCAACACGCTTAGTCAACAACAGCGAGGATTGGCTCACTCGAAGAGCGTGGCCAGCGCAAGCTCAACCATCGAACCAAAGGTGGTCTGCCTCTGCTCGGGGGCGACCTGCTCTCCGCTCAAAAGCGAGTCGCTGACGGAGAGCAGCGTCAGAGCCTCGATGTCGACGAGGCGGGCAAGCGTATAGAGCTCACAGCTCTCCATATCAACGGCCAGCGTCCCCACACTCTGGGCAAGGGTCATCTTCTCCTCCCCCTTCTGGTCGTAGAACTGGTCACTGGTAAATACATTGCCCACCTTCACGGGGATGGAGAGCTCCTCGGCCTTCTGCCACGCCCGCCTGAGGAGGTCGAAGGAGGCGGCAGGGGCAAATTGGTAGGAGCCGAATCGGCTCACATTCATGCCGCTGTCACAGTCGGTCGCCTGTACGAGCAGGACATCCCTGAGGTGCAGGTCCCTGCTCATCGTCCCGCAGGTGCCCACCCTCACCAGACGCGTGGCCCCATACTCCCGGATCAGCTCATGGGCGTAGATGGAGAAGGAGGGCATGCCCATGCCGGTGCCCTGCACCGAGACACGGTTGCCCTTCCACATGCCGGTGAACCCCCACATCCCCCTGATCTCGTTGTACCGCACCACGTCGGTGAGGTAGGTTTCTGCAATATGTTGGGCCCGAAGCGGGTCTCCGGGGAGGAGGACCGTCGGTGCGATAGCGTGCGGATTTGTTACGATATGAATACTCATAGAAGCCTCCTTCTCTTATTCTTGGCCAGATGATATACTCCTGTCCATAGTATGGATACAACAACAGAGAAGCAAAAGACCCCGCTGATCCTCCATGGCCACTTTTATCAGCCGCCACGGGAGAATCCGCGTACTGGAATCATAAACAAGCAACTATCGGCCAGCCCCTGGGGGGACTGGAACGAGCTGATCAACGCAGACTGCTACCGGGCCAACTGCCACTCACGATACCTCGGCTGGTATGGCTCGATCCTCAGCCTCTCCAACAACTATGAGGTGCTCAGTTTCAACTTCGGCCCTACCCTGCTCAACTGGCTGCAGTCGAAGGACCGGCAGACCTATGAGATGATCATAGAGGCGGACAAGGCTTCCAAGCGACGCCTGGGCTACGGCAATGCCATCGCCCAGGTCTACAACCACTCGATCCTCCCCCTGGCCAAGCGTGAGGACGCCCGCACCCAGATCCTCTGGGGCCTCGACGACTTCAACAGGCGCTTCGGCCGCGATGCGAAGGGTATCTGGCTCAGCGAGACTGCGATCAATGGGATGGTCATCGACCTGCTCGCCGAAGCGGGGGTCGAGTTCGTCATTCTCTCCCCCTGGCAGTGCCGCGCAGTCGACCGGACCGGCAAGAAGCTGGTCAGCCTCGATGGCAAACCTGCTCCCTATGACCGGGCCTACCTCCTCACCGGGGAGAAGGGGGGAACCATCAGCGCCTTCTTCTACAACCCCCAGCTTGCAGAGGGTATCAGTTTCGGCCACTACCTGCGTGATGCCGACCAGCTCTACGACCGCCTGTTGGCCATCAAGGCGAAGGACGGGCCCGCCCTCATCCAGACGGCAACCGACGGGGAGATCTACGGCCACCATGAGCCCTACGGGGATATGGCCCTTGCCGCCCTTGCCAAAAAGGTCGGCGAACGCGGTGACTTCACCTTCACCAACTACGCCGCCTTCCTTGCCGACAACCCGGCAACCGAACACGCCATCCTCCACGATGGCGAGGATGGGCTGGGCACCAGCTGGTCCTGTTTCCATGGGGTGAGCCGCTGGTACAAGGACTGCGGTTGCCACACCGGCGGGGACGAGAGCTGGAACCAGAAGTGGCGCACACCGCTGCGCAGGGCGTTCGAGCAGCTCGGGGAGTCGATCGATGACATCTACCGAAGGGAAGCGGCCACGGTGCTCAAAGCGGGCATTGATCCCCAGGAGGTACTCAACAGCTTCTCGCCGGTTGCCAGCGACCTGGTGTCGATGGAGGAGTTCGTCAGCCGGTACACCACCGACACGGTGGCCAAGCGTACCTTGGCAAACCTCCTGCTGGGGCAGAAGTACAAGCACTACGCCTTCACCAGCTGCGGTTGGTTCTTCAATGACATCGCCGGTCTCGAGCCGAGGCAGAACATCGCCTACGCCCTGATGGCGGTATCCTGCTACCTCCCCTTCAGCAGCGAGGAGTTGATGATGCAGCTCCTCTCCACCCTCTCCAGAGCCAAGGCGAACCGCAAGCAGGACGGCAGTGGGGAGACGATTGCCACCGACGAGCTGCAGCAGCTGCCCGGGGAGGCCGAAGCGGCGCTCTACTACGCACTCAGCACGCAGATGGCAGACAAGAACTCCCATAGCGACCGCTACGGCTACTACCGCCTCATCTCCCTACAGACGGGAGCGGAAGCGGACCAGCTGCTGATCGAGAACACCGAATCACTCACACGCTACCACGCAACGGTGGCAGAACAGAGCGGGAACGGCCTGGCGGTCACCTACCACCTCTCGGTCAGGGAGGAGGGCGCCGAGGAGGCGGAGGAGGTGGTCATCGACGTCGATGACATCCCGCAGAGGATGCGTGACGAGTTCTTGGCCTCCATCGAGCACGGCTTCTGTGCCTTCGATGTTGAGGGGGTCCGCACGCTGGCCCAGACAATCCGTCACTACAGCAGCCTGACACGCAACGCCCCCTATCTTTTGATGGGGTCCCTCCACCAGGAGTTGATCGGCTCGACCCTTGGGGCTTTCACCACCATCTTCTCAAATGGGACGAACGCCCATTGGAGCGAACTCTCCGATGAGTATGCCCTCTTGGTCGAATTCTTCCTCTCCTATGCAAAACAACCGGAGCGGGAGCTGCTCACTGCAATCTTCGACCAACAGATCCAGAAAACCGCAGCCCAGCTCGCCACCGGCCCGCTTACCGAAGAGACGCTCTCCTTCATCCTGGACTTCTTGCGCCTGGTGCGCTCCTGGGCCATCGAGCCAGAGTTGAGGGGCCTGCAGGAGGAGATCTACCCCTACCTCACCGGTTCAAAGCAGTGGCAGGGAAAGGATGTAGACCTCCAGGCGCTTGCCCTGGCCCTCAACTTTGAGCTATGAGGGCCATGAGCTCGCTATCACGCCCGAGGAGCCTGGCGCTGTAGGGGCAGCGGGGAACGATGAGTTTCCCCTCGCTCCTCGCCTCAGAGACAACCAGCATCACCAACTGCCGTGCATGACCCCGCCCCTGCAGGGAGGGGTCGACCTCGGTGTGCTCGATGACCAGGTGTGATGCACTATTCTCCGATACGACGATCTTGCCGAGGGGCGGCTGCCCCTCCTCACCGAGTGCCCAGCCATAGTCGGTCTTGTAGTACTCCATCTCAGCGCCTCCCTTCAAGGAGCTTGGAGGCGTGCACCAAGCTCTCCTGACTCTCCTCATCACCACTGAGCATCCGGGCGATCTCACGTATGCGCGCCTCGCCCGAGACCGAGGTGATGTGTGACCAGCTCATCGAAGCGGCCACCTCCTTATGGACGACCAGGTGTGCGTCCGCCTTGCTGGCGATCGAGGCGAGGTGGGTGATGACCACCACCTGATGGCTCTTGCTCAGCAGGGAGAGCTCCTCGGCGACCGAGAGAGCGACCGTCCCGCCGATCCCGGCATCGACCTCGTCAAAGATCAGCGTCGGGATGGCATCGCTGGCCGCCAGGCTCGTCTTGACGGCGAGCATGATCCGGCTCAGCTCCCCGCCGCTGGCCACCGCCTTGATCGGCAGCAGATCCATACCGGGGTTTGCCGAGATCATGTAGCTGACCCCATCGAGGCCGGTCGGTGAGCTCTCTATCTCCTCGAAATCGATGGTAAAGCGTGCCTGTTGCATGCCTAGGCGCCTGAGCTTGGACTCCACCATGGCAGAGAGGCGCCGGGCCCCCTCGACTCTCAATGCGCGCAGGGCCTGCCCCTCCTCGATCATCCGTCTCTCCGTCTCCTCGATGCGCTTGGCCACCGCGGCGAGGGCGACCTCGCCATCCTCGGTGAGCTCCAGGCGGTTGCGGCTCTCGTTGTAGAAGGCGATGACCGCATCGAGGGTCGGCCCATGCTTCTTCTTGAGCCGCTGCAGGAGGGAGAGGCGGGTCTGGAGGCGATCGAGTTCCTCGGCACTGAAGGCGATCGAGGCAAGGTAGTCGCGAAGGGTCTCATAGATGTCCTGCACCTCGATGAAACTCCCCTCGAGGCGTTGGCAGAGGGGGAGCAACGACTGGTCGATGCGGGCGGCCTCCCCCACCTCCGCCTGGGCCTGGCGCAAGAGGGAGATTGCACCCCCTCCTTCGTGGAGGTGGTCGATGGCGAAGCGGAGCTCCTCGTAGAGCTGCTCTGAGCTGGCGATGATCTTGATCTGGCGGGAGAGCTCCTCATCCTCACCGGCCTTGGGGTCGACCGATGCGATTTCATCGACGGCAAAAGAGAGGTAATCGGCCTCCGCTCGTGCCTTGGCAAGGTCACGCTCCATCTTTGAGTACTCCGACAGGAGGTGTTGGTGCTCATGGTACCACGTTTGGTACTCCGCTTTCTGGCCCTCACACTCCCCGTAGGCGTCGAGGACGCGCAGCTGGCTCGCCGGCAAAAGCAGGCTCTGGTGGTCACGCTGTGCGCTGATATCAAAGAGCTCGGCGGTCACCGCTGCCAGGTCGCCCAGAGTCGCCACTGCACCGCAGATGGTGGACGTGGAGCGACCGTTGCGCTTGATGGTGCGCCGTATGATGGCCACCCCCTCATCAAGGGTGAGAGCCTCACGATCCAAGAACCCCTCCAACGCCTCGCCCGGTCCCCCTCCCAGGTAGAAGGAGGCGGCAACCGTGGCACTCTCACTGCCGCTTCTGATCGACTGCACATCGGTCTTGGCGCCGAGCAGGAGGCCCAGGGCACCGAGGATGATCGATTTTCCCGCCCCGGTCTCACCGCTGATGACGGTGAAGTGCTCATCAAACTCGATGACCGAATCCTCGATGAGGGCGTAGTTGTGGATTTCAAGGCGCTCAAGCATGCATCCCTCCCGACCAGTTGAGCTTGTCACGTATCACTTCGATGAAATCCCGTCGCTGGCTGGTTACCAGCAAGGCCTTGCTCTGCGACTTCTCCACCTCGATGACATCGCCCTCTGCGAGGGGGAAGTTCTGCTGCCCATCAAGGGAGAGCATCAAACCGGTGCGCTGCCCGCTCGGGATCGTGATGGAGATCTTTCCCTCCCCGCTGATGACCAAGGGGCGATGGGAGAGAGTGAAGGGACAGATCGGGGTGATGACCAGGCAGGAGAGGTCGACATCGAGGATCGGGCCACCGGCGGCGAGGCTGTAGCCGGTCGATCCGGTGGGGGTTGCGATGATCATCCCGTCGGAGCGGAAGTAACCGGCATCGGTATCCCCGATTCTCATCTCCATGCTGATGACCTTGCTGAGGCCGCTTGAGGCGATGACCATCTCATTGAGGGCGTGGCCGCTGTAGACACGGCTCTCGCTGCGGATGACGGTGGCGCGTACCATCAGGCGACGGCTGATCGTATGCTTGCCTGAGAGGAAGAGGTCGATCGCCTCCTGCCACTCATCGATCGAGATCTCGGTGACGAAGCCGAAGGTCCCCAGGTTTATGGCGAGGATCGGGATGCCGTGGGAGTGGAGGTAGCGGGCACAGTAGAGCACCGTCCCATCACCGCCGAGGCAGATCACCAGACCGGTATCGGTGGGGATCTCGATCGGCTCGTTGGCGGTCAGGGTCTTGAAGATTGTGCTGTCGATTCCCCGCGCCCCCAGATAGTCCGCGATCGTGGCACTCATCTGGTGGCTTTCGACCTTTCTCCAATTTGCGACGATCAGCACATGGCCGATCTTCTGCTCATCCATTGCCTGCCTCCTTAGGGAAGGTGCGTGATGACCTTTAAGAGCAATTCTACATCACTTTGCTTGAGAAAGGGATAGAGTGGTACGCTGATCGCCCGCAAAAATGGGGCGGTCGCCTGTGGGAAATGGTCATAGAGCTCCTCGACCCCTCCAGCCAGGCTCTCGGCGAAGGTCCGCTTGGTCATGACCTGGTACTTGGTGGCGAACTTGATGGCATCCTCGGCCTTGCTGTCCAGGACGACGGAGAAGCCGTACCCATTGGGGCTGAAGTCGATCGACCCGATGCCAAGGATGCGGTGGTGGGTCTTGAGCAGCGCCTTGGAGAAGGTCGTATAGAGCTCCCCGCGGCGGCGGAGGTGGTCTGCAAGGTTTGCCAGTTGGATGATACCGAGGGCAGCGTTCATATCCGGCAGCTCCACATATTGGCGTTGGCCCTCAAAGAGGGGGACACACGCCTGTTTGTATTGGTCTTTGGTATAGGCAAGGATCGCGCCGCCGGCAGATGAGACGATGCCGTCCTCCTCGAAGGCACAGACGATGAGGTCCCCCCAGCTTCCGGCCTTCTGCTCCTCATAGCGGCTCTCAAGGCTCTCCGTGATATCTTCGATGACAGTCACCCCAAGCTCACGGTAGTCACAGCCGATGGGAATCTGGCAGACCGGCTCATGGACCAGGAGGGCGGTGCACCCTTCATTGACCAGCCTGAGCGCCTCCTTCTGGGAGAGGCACCCGTGATCGGCATCGATATCTCCGTAGATGAGGGTGATGCCCAGCTGTTCGGCGATGACGCCATAGACGGAAGGGCTGAGCACGCTCACCCCAACGGTACCGCCCGCCTTGATGCCGGCTACGGTGAATGCCGACCGCAGGGCATCGGGGTAGGAGCGCAGGGCAATGCCCCCTTTGGTCCCTACCAGCTCACAGAACTGGCGCAGAAACTCATTCTTCCGCTCTCCAGGCCCGATCTGCTCATCGACCATCGTCTGCAGCACTGCATCCATATCCTTGCGCCGCAAGGTCGGTTTATAGAATGGAATCACCGTCGAAGCTCCTCTCTGATTGGGGCTGGGATCTGTTCTTCCCTCACCTATCCGGTCTGCCCATATCGCCTTTTATCCTAGCATGACTGGGAATTTGAGTCGAGGCGTATCACACAGATCAAACCTATAGCGCAGTGGACGTCTGGAAAAAAAAGCGCCCTCCCGTCAGGGAAGGCGCGCATGGATGAAAAAGAAAGGGCCCGGCGGCTACCTACTCTCCCGCATAGATGCAGTACCATCGGCGTGAGGGTGCTTAACTGCCGTGTTCGAGATGGGAACGGGTGTGTCCACCCTGCTGTGGCCACCGGGCCGGCCAACGCCTCGGGACATGCTGTGCGCATGCACCGGGCCTTGGCCCGAAGGATCAAAAGGGTGACATGGTCAAGCCTCTCGGATGATTAGTACCGGTGGGCTGAACACATTGCTGTGCGTACACCCCCGGCCTATCGAACAGGTAGTCTGCCTGTTTCCTTCCGTCCGCTTGTGCGGATGGGATGGGTCATCTTGGGGTGGGCTTCCCGCTTAGATGCTTTCAGCGGTTATCCCTTCCGGACGTGGCTACCCGGCACCTGCCGCTGGCGCGACAACCGGTACACCAGAGGTCCGTCCACTTCGGTCCTCTCGTACTGGAAGCAGATCCCCTCACCCATCCTGCGCCCATGGCAGATAGGGACCGAACTGTCTCACGACGTTCTGAACCCAGCTCACGTACCGCTTTAATTGGCGAACAGCCAAACCCTTGGGACCTGCTCCAGCCCCAGGATGCGATGAGCCGACATCGAGGTGCCAAACCTTGCCGTCGATATGAACTCTTGGGCAAGATCAGCCTGTTATCCCCGGAGTACCTTTTATCCGTTAAGTGACGGCGCTTCCACTCGCTACCGCCAGATCACTAAGACCTACTTTCGTACCTGCTCGGCTTGTGGGCCTCGCAGTCAAGCCGCCTTGTGCCTTTGCGCTTGCCGGATGATTCCCAACCATCCTAAGGCGACCTTCGCGCGCCTCCGTTACCCTTTGGGAGGCGACCGCCCCAGTCAAACTTCCCGCCTGGCACTGTGCGCGGGCCGGCTCACGGCCCGCGTTAGAGAGATGGACAGGCAAGGGTGGTATTTCACCGACGGCTCCGCGCAGGCTGACGCCCACGCCTCGCTGCCTCCCACCTATCCTACACATCCCTGCCCAGCTCCCAATGCCAGGGTGAAGTAAAGGTTCACGGGGTCTTTCCGTCTGACCACGGGTACCAGGCATCTTCACCTGGACTTCAATTTCACCGGATTCCACGTTGAGACAGCGCCCATGTCGTTGCACCATTCGTGCGGGTCGGAACTTACCCGACAAGGAATTTCGCTACCTTAGGACCGTTATAGTTACGGCCGCCGTTTACTGGGGCTTGGGTTCATCGCTTCGTTGCCTGACGAATCCCCTTGACCTTCCAGCACCGGGCAGGTGTCAGTCCATATACTTCCCGTTGCCGGTTCGCATGGACCTGTGTTTTTGGTAAACAGTCGCATGGGCCATTTCTCTGCAGCCCCGAAGGGCCATACTTATCCCGAAGTTACGTATGCATTTTGCCGAGTTCCTTAACGCGGATTCTTCCGAGCGCCTGCGCATTCTCAGCTCGCCCACCTGTGTCGGTTTGCGGTACGGTCCCCCAGGATCCATTCTTAGGGACTATTTCTCGGCACGACGGCTCTGCGCACTTCCTCCCCCCGTGGGGGGCCTCGCTCGCGGCTCACCTCGGCCCCCGGATTTGCCTGGGGGCCTCATCGGCTCGCCGTTTCGGCCGGGACTACCGTCGCCCGGCTGCGCTTCACCCTATGCGTCGTCCCATCGAAACCCTGGGAGGTGCGGGAATGTTGACCCGCTTCCCATCGGCTACGGCTCTCGCCCTCGCCTTAGGGGCCGACTGACCCTCGGGCAGATTACCTTTACCCTGGAAACCTCGGGCTTCAGGCGGACGGGGATCCCACCCGTCTTTTCGTTACTCATGCCTGCATTCTCTCTTGCGCCATGTCCACGCACCCTCACGGGAACGCTTCGTCCACATACGCAATGCTCTCCTACCGACGCAGCCGCATTGGCTGCATCCCGCGGCTTCGGTGCCGTGCTTAGCCCCGTTACATTATCGGCGCATGACTACTCGACCAGTGAGCTGTTACGCACTCTTTGAAGGGGTGGCTGCTTCTGAGCCAACCTCCTGGCTGTCTGTGCAATCATACTTCCTTTCCCACTCAGCACGACTTGGGGACCTTAGCCGGCGGTCCGGGCTGTTTCCCTCTCGACGACGGCCCTTATCAGCCGCCGTCTGACTGCCGCCCATTGTGTCGCGGCATTCGGAGTTTGGTTAAGATCGGTACCCAGTGACGGGCCCTCACCTATCCAGTGCTCTACCTCCGCGACAATCCAGGCGACGCTAGCCCTAAAGCTATTTCGGAGAGTACCAGCTATCTCCAAGTTTGATTAGCCTTTCACTCCGAGCCACAGCTCATCCCAACCCTTTTCAGCGGATTTAGGTTCGGCCCTCCACTGCATTTCACTGCAGCTTCAGCCTGGCCATGGCTAGATCACTTGGTTTCGGGTCCACCGCATACGACTCTTCGCCCTCTTCAGACTCGGTTTCCCTGCGGCTCCGGGACTCCTATCCCTTAACCTCGCCGCATACGGTGACTCGCAGGCTCATTCTACAAAAGGCACGCCATCACCCTCTCGGGCTCTGACCGCTTGCAGGTCCACGGTTTCAGGTTCTCTTTCACTCCCCTCCCGGGGTCCTTTTCACCATTCCCTCACGGTACTATGCGCTATCGGTAGCTGCCGAGTATTTAGCCTTGGAGGGTGGTCCCCCCAGCTTCCGGCAGGATTTCTCGTGTCCCGCCGTACTCAGGTTCCGCGGCCATGCAGGCAAGCTCGTTTCGCATACGGGGCTTTCACCCTCTCCGGCCGGCCGTCCCAGGGCCGTTCCGCTACAAGCTCGCTTTCTCACTGCACGGGCTACGCCCCGCCGCGGCCCTACAACCCCGCCCCCCCGAAGGGAAGCGGTTTGGGCTCCTCCCCGTTCGCTCGCCGCTACTGGGGGAATCTCGTTTGATTTCTTCTCCTGCTGGTACTCAGATGGTTCACTTCCCAGCGTATGGCCTGCAGACGCTATCTATTCACGCATGCATGCATGGCATCCAGCCATGCGGGTTACCCCATTAGGACATCCGCGCTTCTTCGGGTATCGGCCCCTACACGCGGCTTATCGCAGCTTGTCACGTCCTTCCTCGCCTGGCAGCTCCAAGGCATCCTCCGTGGACCCTTATTCACTTGACCATGTCACTCTTTCAATCCTTCGCTTAGTTATGTCAAAAACCGTAGAACACCCGAGGGAGTCGAACCCTCTCCTGTACCATTCTACAGAGGTATTGTGGTGGGGAAAAATACAGAGACTGGAATAGCTTCAACCACGAAGGGCTTGTGTTGCAGGACTTGCACCTGCCGGCCTACGGCCTTCTGTCGGCGCCCCCTGTGAGCGGGCGCGCCTGCCTTTCTTGTCAGAAAGGAGGTGATCCAGCCGCACCTTCCGGTACGGCTACCTTGTTACGACTTCACCCCCCTCGCCGAACGTACCTTCGGAACCGCCCCCCCTTTCAGGTTGGGCTGGCGACTTCGGGCACCCCCGACTCGGATGGTGTGACGGGCGGTGTGTACAAGGCCCGGGAACGAATTCACCACGCCATGCTGATGCGTGATTACTAGCGATTCCAACTTCATGGAGTCGAGTTGCAGACTCCAATCCGTACTGGGACCGGCTTTGGGCGATTCGCTCGGCCTCGCGGCCTCGCTGCGCTCTGTACCGGCCATTGTAGCACGTGTGTAGCCCAGGACATAAGGACCATGATGACTTGACGTCGTCCCCACCTTCCTCCGGTTTGTCACCGGCGGTCCCGCCTGAGTGCCCACCCGAGGTGGTGGCAACAGACGGCAGGGGTTGCGCTCGTTGCGGGACTTAACCCAACACTTCACAGCACGAGCTGACGACAGCCATGCAGCACCTGTGCGCCGGCCCCGAGGGGCGCACGCCTTTCGGCGCGCTCCCGGCGCATGTCAAGCCCTGGTAAGGTTTCTCGCGTATCATCGAATTAAACCACATGCTCCACCGCTTGTGCGGGCCCCCGTCA
>CALFMX010000162.1 GCA_937902565.1 uncultured Spirochaetales bacterium | reverse complement strand
AAATGCCATCAAGGCAGCGGCCCGGGTACTCACCCACCTCCCCTCATTCTCACTCTTCAGCGCCGAGGGGGGTACGAAGCGCAACGTCATTCCCTCACTCGCCACGTTCGGTTTTGTCATCGATGCAAAGGATGAGCAGCTCCTCTTCGATACACTCACACAGGTACAGGAGGAGCTGAAGAGCGAGTACGAATACGCCGACCCCGACCTCACCCTCACACTGCAGGAGGTGGAAACGCCGGCTATGGTCGTCGACAGGAGTGAGAGCAAACAGTTCATCACCGCCCTCTACGCGGCCCCCCATGGAGTCGATGCGATGAGCATGTCGATCCCCGGTATCGTGGAGACATCAACAAACCTTGCGATCATCTCCCTCGATAAGGAGCACGCAAAGGTCATCGCCAGCCACCGCTCATCGATCCTCTCCTCCCGTGATGATGTAGCCAAGCGCTTTGGAGCCATCTTCTCCCTCATCGGGGCCGATGTCACCTTCGAGGGCGCCTACCCCTCATGGAAGCCGAATCCCCACTCGAAGCTCACCGCCTTCTGTGCCAAGGCCTACGAGGAGTACACCGGCAAGGAACCCGTTGTCACGGCAATCCATGCCGGCCTTGAGTGCGGCATCATCAACAGCAGGGTGGAGGGCATGGATTCCGTCTCCTTCGGCCCGACCATGTGGGACGTCCACTCCACCAAGGAGCGGATCTCCATCTCCTCGGTAGCCTGGCTCGATGGCTTCACCCGCCACCTGCTGGAGATCATCGAGTAGGGATATAACACAAACATTCAAACACCCGGTCCCTTTCATAGATCAGGACCGGGTGTTTTTTCATGTACCAAGAGGCCCATCAGGCACACCTCCCTGCCAAACGACGGCAGGGGAATCGATGGGCCAATGTCTGTCCCCTACAGCTCCTTGATCTCCCTGGCCATCGCCTTGGCAAGATCATAGGCCTTCTTCTTGTCCTCTGGTGTGGGAGAACCTGGGTACTCGATGCTCCCCTTGTAGTCGAGCTTCATCGCATCGACAAAGACATCGAACTGCTTTTGTGCACCGCCGGACCAGCCGAAGGAGCCGAAGCGCAGCGTCTTACGTCCTTGGACGTGACTCCGCTCGAGGATGTCGAGGATGTGGTACATGGGCGGGAACATCTTGTATTCGTAGGTCGGCATCCCGATAACCAAGCCTTCGCTTCGCCACACCTTCTCCAACACGAAGGAGGCGTGGGTCTGGGGGACCTGGAGGATGTGGACCGGAAGCCCCTCGCTCTCGATCCCATCGACGATACTCTGTAGCAACGCCTCGGTGTTGCCGTACATGCTCGACCAGACGATGGCGACCTCCTTCTCCCTCGGTCCCTGCATATAGGAGGCGAGGCGGCTGTAGTGGTCGATGATCTGGCCCGGATTCGTCCGCCACACCACACCGTGGCTCGGTGCGATGACCTTGATCTCCAGGGTGGCGAGCTTGGAGATGCCACGCTGCACAAACGTGGAGAAGGAGGATACGATGTTGGCGTAGTAGCGCTCGGTCTCGCTGTCGAGGTGGGCACGTTCGTTGGCCCCGAGCTCATCATCAAAGCAGCTCTCATAGCGTCCGTAGGAGCCGAAGCCGTCACAGCTGAAGAGCACCCCATCCTCCTTGACGTAGGTCATCATCGTCTCGGGCCAGTGGATGTTCGGTGTCATGAAGAAGGTGAGCGTCTTTCCTCCCAGATCCACCACCTCGCCATCCTTGACGGCGCGGACATTCTTCTCGATCTTGTAGAAGTTCTTGATCAGGGGGATCGCCTTCTCGCTGGCGAGGATCTCGGCCTCTGGGTAGCGGGCGATGATCTGGCCCATCGCCGCGGTATGGTCGGGCTCCATATGGTTGATAATGATGTAGTCGAGGCAGCCGGCCCCGAGGCCGAGGCTGTCGAGCTGGGCGAAGACCGTATCGAGAGCCCCATCCCAATCCTTCACCAGATCGATGAGGGCCCGTTTTTCTGTGCCCTTCACCACATATGAGTTGAGCATCACCCCATCGGGGATCGGCCAGATACCTTCGAAGAGGTCCCGGCTTCCAACTTTGGCAGCAACGCGATAGACACCATTGGCAATATAGTCAGGTTTCATAGTACATCCTCCACGCATTTACCATACACAATCCCACCGCCCTTGGGAATCATCAGATGAGTTGGCTTTCGCTTTGTATCAGGGCAAGGGAGCGTTCGATACCCTTATAGGAGGGCATGTGCTCCTTGAGGAGGGCGTGGAAAGCGGGGGAGTGGTCGAAGTGGATGAGGTGGGCCAGCTCATGGAGCACCAGGTAGGCAAGCTGTTCATCACTGAGGGCCTGGCAGCGCAGCGAGAAATTGAGCCTGCCCGTTGAGGAGCAGCTCGCCCACCGCTTCTTCGAGTCCCTGACCGAGAAGGAGGGGGTGGCCACCCCCAGCCTCATTGCCCAGGAGGGGAGCATCGCCTGTACCCGAAGCCGGGTACGCCGTCGGTAGAGGACCTCCACCAACGCCCGGACATCTTCAGGTGAAGGGTCCGCCTCTGCGGTGGTGGCCCGCAGCACTCCTCCCTCCTCCCTGATACGGGTGCGTCCTCCCTGTTCGATGGCTAGGGAGACGGTACGCCCCTCGTAGAGGAACCGGTCCCCCTCCCGGTAGGTGTGGTGGGCAGCGGTACGCTCCCTGATACGGGAGAGGAGTTTCTCCTCGTTGGCGAGGATGAACTCCTCGATGTTCGCCTTGGATACCAGGAAGGGGGCGCTGACCTCGACATGCCCGTGGTCATTGACCCTCAGTACGATGTTCTTGTTCGTCCTGCGCCGTGTCAGTGTATAGGGGATTTGTGCTACTTTACCCACTGTTTTCATTCTGCTACAGTATCTCCCATGCATGCGACCAACTCAATGACCCTCTCGCTCATCCAGCCCATCATCTACCAAGAGCCCCCTTTTGTCTACGAAGGGAGCGCGGAGGCGTACCAGAGCGCCCTCACCTACCTCGATGGGGCCGAGGTGGGCACCGAAGTGGTCATCGCCCTCACATCGACATCCCGCCTCCTCTTCGTAGGGGCCAAGGGGGCACCCACCCCAGAGGAGAGAGACGCCATCGAAAGGGGAGAGGAGCTGCCGCCCATCGACGGGCCGTACGCCCTGGAGGCGGGACGCTACGCCTTCACCCAACTCGCCCCACCCCCCTCCCTCGATCCCATCATCTCCCTGAAGCGCATCGCCATCGACGGGCCGTCACGAGTCTACGTGCGCCTCCTCAAGGAGAGCCCGCTCGCCATCATCGCCCAGGTGTGGATCGCTCTCTAGAAGAAGAGGGGGATGAGCAGGGGAGCGGC
This sequence comes from uncultured Spirochaetales bacterium, assembly GCA_937902565.1. GTDB lineage: Bacteria > Spirochaetota > Spirochaetia > Sphaerochaetales > Sphaerochaetaceae > Sphaerochaeta. The sequence continues at coordinate 9,871 of CALFMX010000162.1, read as the reverse complement.
CATGCTCATGACCACCCCATGGTAGATCGAGGCGACCATCGTCTGCATCCCGAAGTGCCCTGAGAGCAAGACCAGCGTCACGTCCATCGTCGTCGCCCCACCGCTGCAGACGGCAGCAGGGTAGTACCTGCGCCCGAGACGGCCAAAGAGGGGGATCAGGAAGAAGGAGAAGCTCTCCCTGAAGAGGTTGGTCAAGAACGAGATCGAGCCCAACACCGGATACCCCAAATCGCTGATAAGGATGCCACTGAGCGAATACCAGCCGAAGCCGCTGAGCATCCCCATCGTCTCCTTGACGGTGAAGGGGGTGACCAGAGCCGCCACCACTGCTCCCAGGTAGGTGCCTGCAATGGTGAACACAGGCAACAGCACCAGGGTCTTGTTGGCAAAGATCGCCTTGAAATCGACCTGCTTCTGCACCATCCCCATACCGACGAAGAAGAGCATCACATAGAGGAGATAGGAGATCAGGGAGTTGTCGAACCACCCAAAGAGGGGTGTGTAGAGGCCGAGGACGAGGCCTGAGAGGACGATGGCGATCAGGACAAGGGGTTCCTTGACGATGTCCCAGAGCCGGCGCAGGAGGGAGCCCTCCTTGCGCTTGGCAATCTCGACCACCTCACCGCTGCCATCCTTGCCGGAGAAGAGGAGCGCCACCACAACGGTCCCTGCAAGCGAGAGGATGGTGAGCACGAGCGCCGAGAGGCCGATGGTGGCCATCTGCTCGACGATGCCCTCGATGGCCGCTGTGTTCACCCCCATGAAGAAGAGAAGCAACCAGACGAGGACCATCTGCATGGTGGCGGCGGTCTTCACAAAACGATGCCTGCCAACCAGATTGGCAAAAAGGGAGCCGGCCACCACAGCGATGGCTAGGCGTGCAAGATACCAGAGTGTGTCCATATGGACAAAACTACTCCAAATCCAATGAGTGTGTCAAAGTACCTTGTTTATACCGCTCTTCCTCAGTATAGTTGACTGCATGACCATCGAGAAATTGAGTGATACCCGTATCCGCCTTACCCTCGAGGACGGCAAGGAGATCCTGCTTGTCGGCACTGCCCACGTCTCGCTGCAGAGCGTCGACGAGGTGACCCTCTCCATCGAGAGCGAGGAGCCAGACCATATCTGCCTCGAGCTCGACGACGGGCGGATGAAGAACAAGGAGCAGGAGAACTCCTGGTCCAACATGGATGTCAAGAAGGTCATCAAGGAGGGCAAGGCGTTCCTCCTGGTTGCCAACATGGCCCTCGCCTCCTTCCAGAAGCGGATGGGCGACTCTTCGGGCACCGCCCCGGGAGAGGAGATCCTCAGCGCTGCCCGCATCGCCAAGGAGAAGGGGATTCCCTACTCCCTCTGCGACCGCGATATCCAGACGACCTTCAAGCGCGCCTGGCGTATGAGCAACCTCTGGAACAAGTCCAAACTCATCGCAACCATCATCAGCGCGGTCTTCACCAACGAGGAGATCAGCGAGGAGGAGCTTGAAGAGCTGAAGCAGGCCGACGTCATGCAGAACATGATGGAGGAGCTTGCCCGCGAGCTCCCTTCGGTCAAGAGCGTGCTCATCGATGAGCGGGACCGCTACCTCGCCACCTCGATCTTCCTCGCCCCCGGGACCAAGAAGCTCGCGGTCGTCGGTGCCGGACACATGGGGGGTATCGTCAACACCATCGAGGCCCTCGAACAACAGCAGATCTCGACGGACCTCGAGGATATCAGTGTGTCACCACCCTCAGGCAAGGGGGGCAAGATCCTCAGCTGGGCCTTCCCGATCCTCATCGTCTCGATCATCGTCTTCGGCTTCGTCCGTGGAGGTTCGGGTGGGGGTATCAAGATGTTCAGCTACTGGCTGGCCGTCAATATGTCCTTCACGGCCCTCGGGGCCATCATCGCCCTTGCCCACCCCCTCAACATCATCGTCAGTGCCCTCAGCGCCCCCATAACGGCGCTCCACCCTGCCATAGGGGTGGGGATGGTCAGCGGAATCGTCGAAGCGACACTGCGCAAGCCGAAGGTGAAGGACTTCGAGCGCCTCTCCGACGATGCCACCACCTTCAAGGGTTGGTACCGCAACCGCCTCCTCCACACCCTCATCGTCTTCCTCTTCACCAGCCTTGCTGCCTCGATTGCCAACGTGGTGGTCTTCCCGCTGCTGCTAAAGATGTTGGTGTAGGCTGATTCCGTATTTCACAGTTGAAGCCACGTCCATACAAAAGAGCCCCGGGCCGTAGGCGACCGGAGCTCAAGCGCTTGACTTAATGGCAAGAGAGCAAAAAGAATATATAACTCTTTTCGGACTTGGCTTGAACCCCTGATTGTAAGTGATACTAACTAACTTAATTACGAGAGCCTTTGGCAGATCTCGATCGCCTCTTTGATGGTACGTGCCGGATACTGGGCAAGACCGCTCTTTGCCGTCATCTTGGGCAGCAACACTCGCTCAAACCCCAGTTCTTTGGCCGCTTTCTGGCGTTTATCGCTGTATGAGACGCTTCTGACCTCACCGGCAAGGCTCAATTCACCGAAGCTCGCCATATTGTTAGGAAGGCTTCTATTGGTCAATGCCGACCACAAGGCGAGCGCCAACGGCAACTCAATGGCAACTTCGCTGAGTTTGATGCCCCCACCGACGTTGACGTAGATATCCTGCTCCCCAAGGCGCAGGCCGGCATGCCGCTCGAGGATTGCCGCGACCCTCGTCACCCGAGCAGCTTCGATGCGATCGGAGTAGATCCGGCTGTACCCCCCCTTGGCTGGGGTGGTCAGGGCCTGAATCTCGACGAGGAAGGAGCGTGAGCCCTCGAGCACCGCACTGAAGGCGATGCCGGCGGGCAACGGCTCATCACCGCGCTCGCTGATGAAGAACGATGCGGGGTTGGAGACCGGGGTCAGACCCCGCTCCCCCATGTTGAAGATGCCGATCTCATCGACCGAACCGTATCGGTTCTTCGCCGCCCTGATGAGGCGGACACCGCTGTTCACCTGCTCGAAGTAGAGGACGGTATCGACAAGGTGCTCGATGACCTTCGGCCCGGCCAGTGTCCCCTCCTTGGTGACATGGCCGATCAAGAAGAGGGAGATCCCCTTCTGCTTGCAGAGCCCCACCAGCATCGTCGAACAGAATCGGATCTGGTTGACCGATCCGGCAGGCGAGGGAATCTCCTCGCTGCCGAGGGTTTGTAGGCTATCGATGACCACCACCTCATAGGAGGAGGCGTCGAGCAACTTCACCAGCACTTCGCTGCGGGTGTCACAGAAGATGTCAATGCGTCCAAGGTTGAGGCCCAGACGTTGGGCCCTCATCTTCACCTGGCTCGGGGACTCCTCCCCGCTGACATAGAGGACCGAACGCTCCTTGGAGCACTCGGCGAGGACCTGGAGCATCAAGGTGGACTTGCCGATCCCCGGCTCGCCGCCAAGGAGGACCGAGGAGCCCTTCATCACCCCACCGCCGAGGACCCGGTCCAGCTCGCTGATCCCGGTCTCGAAGCGGAAGAGCGGGTCGACGGTGACCTCATCAAGGGTTATGGGTTTCTCCTCGGTGCTGATAACCGCCCGCTTGCCGGTCGGTTCAACCTTGGCTACCTCCTCCTCGAAGGAGTTCCAACTTCCACAATCAGGGCAGCGGCCAAGCCACTTGGTCTCGATCCTGCCGCACTGGCTGCATACGTATTGGATCTCCTTTCCTTTCATCTTATCTCCTTATATAGTATCAATTTACATCCAACAGCTCAACGTCGAAGATCAACGTTGAACTGGGAGGAATGATCCCAGGATACCCCATCGTCCCATACCCGAGGTCCGGGGGGATGATCAGGGTGCGCTTCTCCCCGACGCTCATGTCGACCAGGGCTTCGTTCCATCCCTCGATGACCTCACCGACCTTGAACGTTGTCGGCTGACCACGCTGGATCGAACTATCGAAGATCCGTCCATCGAGCAAGCTCCCGCTGTAGTGCACCGTCACCTTCTGACCCCAGGCCGGCTTGCGTTTGCCATCACCCGCCTTGTGTACTACATACCGAAGGCCGCTCTTGGTACCAATTGCTTCAGGGTACCGGTTCTTCAGCTCCTTATCGATCTTTGCCTGTGCCTCCGCCGCCCGCGCCTTGCTGCGCTCATCAGCGGCCGCGACCAAGGCAGTGAAGATCTGCGGGGTCACTTCAAACGCCTCGGCCTCCGCTCCCTTGCGGATGATCTCAACGCTCTTGATGGTATCGCCCTGCTCGATGGAGTTGACCACGCTGAGGCCTTCGGCAACCTTGCCGAAGACGGTGTGCTTGCCATCGAGCCACGGGGTTGCCACATGGGTTATGAAGAACTGGCTCCCATTGGTGCCAGGACCCGCGTTTGCCATCGAGAGGATGCCAGGCCCATTGTGGGTAAGGCTCTCATCGATCTCATCGGGGAAGGTATAGCCGGGTCCGCCGGTCCCGGTCCCCTTGGGGCAGCCCCCCTGGATCATGAAGTTCTCGATGACCCGGTGGAAGACCAAATTGTTGTAGAAGGGCTTGTTTTTGCCATTCACATTCAGCGAACCCTCGGCAAGGCCGACAAAGTTGGCCACGGTCATCGGGGTCTTCTCATACTCCAAGGCAAGGAGGATCTCGCCTTTACTGGTATCAAGGAGGGCCCACAGGCCGTCCCCTAGTGTGTTCTTATCCATTATGACTCCTTAATCACGTTCAAATAAGTCTTGGTTTGGTGCCAACAGCTGGTAGAGGCGCTCAAGCTCCTCACTGCTCTTGTAGGGAATCTGCAGCCTGCCTTTGGCAAGCGTCCCCTTTATCTCGACATGGGACCCGACAGCGTGGAGGAACTTGTCCTCTGCTGCAATGATTTCAGTGCTCCGGTGATCATCCTTGGCCCCACGCTTCTTCTTCTGGTAGAGGGCACGCTTGCCCTCATTGAACCTGGCTGCCAACTCCTCGGTGGCCCTCACCGAGAGCTCCTTCTCGATCACCATGGAGTAGAGGATCTCCCGGTCAGCGGGATTGACGACCGAAAGGATTGCCCGTGCCTGCCCTGCATTGAACTTGCCTGCAAGCAAATCCTTTTGCATAGTAGGGTTAAGCTGTAACAATCGAATGCTGTTGGAGATGGTCGAGCGGTTCTTTCCCACTCGTCTTGCCAACTCCTCCTGGGTGATCCCACTCTCCTGGAGCAGGTGGGCAAAGGCCTTGGCCTCTTCGATGGGGTTGAGGTTCTCCCGCTGTATGTTCTCAATGAGGGAGACTTCGAGCCTTTGCATCTGGCTGAAGCTCTTCACCAACACAGGTACCGTGCTCAACCCAGCGATGACACTGGCACGGTAGCGGCGCTCACCTGCGACGATGGAGTAGGAGCCGGGGCCAATCTCCTCGACGAGGATCGGCTGCAACACCCCCTCCCGCTTGATCGATTGGGCAAGCTCCTCAAGCGCTTCCTTGTTGAACTCGGTACGAGGCTGGTTGGGATTGGCCCTGATCCGATCGATCGGGACTTCAAGGATGTGCTGCCCACTCGAGCTCTCCTCCTTGATCACTTCATCGACAACTGATTCATAGGTGTAGTCTTGCATCAGGCTTCCAATACCCTTGCCAAGGCCCCGTCGCTTGTTACTTGGTTGAGACACGATTGACAACCTCCTTTGCAAACTCCTTGTAGGCTTTCGAACCAGGGCTTGCGTTGTCATAGACATTGATCGGAAGGCCGTGTGATGGGGCTTCCGCTATACGTACATTGCGTGGGATGAGGGTCTTGAAGACCAGGGAGGGGAAGAACGAAGAGACATCCTCCACGACCTCATTGGCCAGGCGTGTCCGTTTGGTATACATCGTAAAGAGGATGCCCAACACCTGAAGATCGGGGTTCAACCCCTTCTTGACATTGCCCACTGTCCTCATGAGGAGGTTGAGCCCCTCCATGGCAAGATACTCGCATTGGAGCGGGATAATGACACTCTCAGCCCATACCATTGCGTTGATGGTGACAAGGCCGAGAGATGGGGGACAGTCGACAAGGATGAAATCCCACTCTCCCTCAATCCCCTGCAGCGCCTCCTTGAGGAAGAACTCCCGTCGATCCTGGTCTACCAACTCTATATTCAACCCTGCCATGTTGATATCACTGGCAATCGCATAGAGGTTTTTGACACTCGTCTCCTTGATTGCCTCCCTGACCGGGACGGCAGCAGCAATGACATGGTAGATGGTGTGGCCAACGCGCTCCAGTGCAAGTGCACTGGTCATATTGGCCTGGCTATCGAGATCAATGAGCAGGACCCTATGTCCCATCCGTGCCAAGGCCGAGCCAAGGTTGACAACCGATGTCGTCTTTCCGACTCCGCCCTTTTGGTTTAAAAAGAGTATTGTATGTGCACTCATACCGACTACTATACGGAATATACAGATACTTGTCACCTCTCAAAGCAGAGGAGTTGACCCTCTTACCATGAAGGGGTATCTTCTGAGTATTGAACGGAGGACCTAATAGTATGGAAGATAAAGTCAAGAAGGCGCTGGAAGACATTCGCCCCGCGCTTCAGAGTGACGGTGGAGATATAGAGTTCGTCAGCCTCAACGGCAACGATGTGACTGTCCGCCTCAAAGGAGCCTGTGCAGGCTGCCCGATGAGCCAGATGACCCTGAAGGGTGGGGTAGAACGGTATCTACGGAACTTCGTTGACCCGAAACTCAACGTCGTCAACTCCATAGATGACTGAGCTGGCAACCAAGCCAATGAACGTTTCACGTGAAACATTTTGCGTGGAACGTTTTTTTTGTACCTACGGGACCTGCATAGAGGCAGATATGATCGGCCTCCCACCACCACTGATCATGCAGGAGGTCCTTGAAGATGTTTCACGTGAAACATCTGTTTGCAACCTTTCATCCGTGTGTTTGTTATAGAGGTAGAGGATCATGAAAAAGGAGGAGTTCATGCATACCAACGTACTCAACCCACGAATAGTTTCACGTGAAACAGTGCAGAAAACCTCCTTTTCATGCGTTTCCTTTTTGCATTCTATCTCAATGCTACTTGTTTTCTGTGAAATTTCCAAAACAGCCAAAAACGGCCAATAGAAGCGCCAAATGCATGTTTTGAGGGCCTGTTACTATGTGTAGATACAGATTTGCTTGGTAAATTTGTGACTTTTTTAGGCGAAAAACAGGGTCACTTCACATCTATGAAGTGACCCCTTCTTTTACTTAACAGATGTCTTATTCTTCGGACGGATTCCCTTCTGCACCCTCTTCCTGTTCAGGGGCGTCGCCCTCCTGGGCCTCGTCATCCTCATCATCCCGCTCAGTGGATGCGATGGCCACGATCGAGTCGCCCTTGAACTTCATCGATGCCACCCGTACACCAGCAGCATTGCGCCCCTGGATCGAGATGGAATCGACATGAACGCGGATGGTCTGTCCCATCAGGGTGACGCAGACAACATCGTTGTCATCGTTGACCGCCAGGGTACCGATGATCGAGTTGGCCTTTCCGCCGATGGTGTAGATCCTCTGGCCTTGGGTTCCCCGTCCATGGACGGTGAAGGCATCGAAGTTGACCTGCTTACCCTGCCCGTTCTCTGTGATCATCAAGATCCGTTTGGTGTCGTCAACCTTCAAGAGGCCAGCTACCTTGTCCTTCCCAACGAGGCGGATGCCACGCACCCCGCGTGATGCACGCCCCATGGCTCTCACTGAATCCTGGTTGATCTTCAGCCCTCGACCGAGCTTGGTGATGATCATGACCTCATCGCCATCCTCAACAAGCTCGCAGCTGAGCAATTCGTCCCCTTCATCGAGGAAGAGGGCACGGATACCCCGAACCCGGGCATTGATGAAGTTTGTAAGCGAGACTTTCTTGATGACCCCTTCGCGGGTTGCCATCATCAGGTAGTGGTCGTCATCGAACTCCTTGAAGTTGATGATCGAGGTGATCTTCTCATTGGTCTCGATCTGCAGAATGTTCTTGACACTGGTCCCCTTCGCCGCCTTGGAGGCTTCGGGGATGTCGAAGACCTTGGTGTAGTACGCCTTGCCTGCATTGGTGACGAACATCACATACTCGTGCGTCGAGGCGACGAACATGTGGTCGACGAAGTCACCATCCTGCAAGCGGGTTGTACGGCTTCCCTTGCCTGCACGCCCCTGGGCCTCATACTCTTCGGTGGGGATCCGCTTGGCAAAGCCCTTGTTGCTGATCAGGACGACGACCTCCTCCTCCTTGATGAAGTCCTCCATCGTCGCCTGTCCGAGCTCCTCCCGTACGATTGAGGTGCGTCGCTTGTCCTTGGGAACGAGGGCAGGCACCAGATTCTCGGTCTCCTCCTTGACCACGCCAAGGATCTTGTGCTCATCGGCGAGCAGCTCCTTGTAGTAGGCGATCTTCTGCTCCAGGTCGGCCAGCTCCTCGAGGATCTTGAAGCTCTCGAGGTGCGAGAGACGGCCGAGGCGCATATCGATGATCGCCTGCGCCTGGATCTGTGTCAGGGAGAAGGCCTTCATGAGCTCTTCCATAGCCACCGTGTTGTCATCGGACTCCTTGATGATCCTGATGACCTCATCGATGTTCTCAAGCCCGATCTTCAATCCAAGGAGGATGTGGGCGCGCTCCTCGGCCTTCCTGAGGTCGAAGCGGGTGCGCCTGGTCACCACCTCCTTGCGGTGGTTGATGTAGTAGGTGAGCATGTCCTTGAGGGTGAGCAGCATCGGCCGCCCATCGACGAGGGCAAGGTTGTTGACGTTGAAGTTCGACTGCAGGGCGGTACGGGCAAAGAGCTGGTTGAGCACGACCATGACCTCGGCGCCGATCTTCAGCTCGACGACGAGGCGAATGCCGTTGCGGTCACTCTCATCACGCACCGCTGCGATCATCGGGATGGCCCCATCCTTGCGCAGGTCGTCGATCTTCTTGGTCAGGTCGGCCTTGTTGACCTGGTAGGGCAACTCGGTGAAGACGATCATGTCATGGTCACGCTCGTTGGTCTCGATCTCGTAGCGGCTGCGTACCACGATCCGGCCCCTGCCGGTGGTGAACGCGTCTCGGGTGCCCTGCATGCCGCAGATGACCGCACCACCGGGGAAGTCCGGCCCCTTGATATGCTCCTCCATCAACTCATCGATGGTGATGTCGGGGTTGTCGATCACCGCAACGATCGCCGAGCAGATCTCACTGAGGTTGTGCGGGGCCATGTTGGTGGCCATGCCGACGGCGATTCCACTCGATCCATTGGCCAGGAGGAAGGGGAAGGATGCCGGCAATACGGTGGGCTCGCTGAGCGAGTCGTCGTAGTTGGGGCCGAAGTCAACGGTCTCCTTCTGGATATCGGCGAGCATCTCATCCCCGATCCGGCTCATCTTCGCCTCGGTGTACCGCATCGCCGCAGCCGGGTCGCCGTCAATGGAACCGAAGTTACCCTGTGGCGTGACCACCGGGTAGCGGAGGCTGAAGTCCTGGGCGAGGCGCACCAACGCATCGTAGACCGACGCATCCCCGTGGGGGTGGTACTTGCCCAGTACGTCTCCGACGATACGGGCACTCTTCTTATAGGATGAGGAGGCCTTGAGCCCCATCTCATACATATCGTAGAGGATCCTGCGGTGGACCGGCTTGAGGCCATCACGCACGTCGGGCAGTGCCCGGCTGACGATGACACTCATTGCATAGTTGAGGTACGAGGTACGCATCTCCTTGGATACGTCCACGCGTATCGTCCTGTTGTCTTTACTCTCTTCTTGCACGATTCCTATCCTTATCCTTTAGACATCAAGGTTCGTCACATAGACGGCATTGGCGTCGATGAAGGCGCGCCGGGGCTCGACTTCCTCTCCCATCAACATGGAGAAGACCCGGTCGGCCTCCTCGGCATCGTTGACCTCCTGCATGA
>CALFMX010000161.1 GCA_937902565.1 uncultured Spirochaetales bacterium | reverse complement strand
CTCTCATGACCTTTTTCAATCTACCTCTAAATTGCGAACTTTATTGTACGCCACCTTCTGAAATCTTCAACAATCCAGATATTGAGATAAAAGACAAAGAAATCCAGGAGATTGCTTCCAGAACATTACAGGCCGAACAAACTAGAAAGCCAATGGTGCTTGTGTCCGAGCAAGATATCACCAGTCCTATGGTCAAGAAATTTCTAATATCACAGACACGGAATAAAAATACTCTACGGTCCACTAACTATCGTGATACATTGGCAATTGATGTTACTGATAGTTGCGCTTTAAGAGCTGCCTTTTTGATGGAAACTCTTCTTCAAGGTTTTAAAGCACGGAAATGGGATTTTTCAATTGAAAAGGAAGATGCTTCCCCCCACGCTCGTATGTTTGTGAATCTGTTTGGGCAAAGAATATACTTTGCCATTATTGAGCCTTTCACCAATAAGAGATTTCCATTGACTGAAAAAGAACGCAATGCCTATGAAGAGGATCACCATTATGGGAGAGTGCCAAAATATAGATACATCCCTACCGCTACTGGTCGATTGCTTTTATCAATTAATGATGGCAAGAGGGTGTATCAATCCTGGGAAGATCGAGGCAAGCAACTCATCGAGGCTTCAATCAAAGAAATAATGTTGGGTTTCATTTATGTCGCAATACAAAGTAGCAATGAAACTATCCTGGCTCTTGAGCGAGAACAAAGATTGAAATTGGAACAAGCCAGAAAGCTTGAGGAAGAACGATTAAAGAGACTTGATGCAAAACGATATGAGAAGCTAATTGCAGACTCTGAGGCATATAGCCAGATGAAGAAAATTCAAAATTATGTTGAATATGTCAAGAATCAAGTACAAGACCAGGCTGCAGAGTCGGATAGTGAAAACTCAAAATGGATGGAATGGGCACAGTCAAAGATCAACGACCTCAATCCTTTGAAAAATGGGTTCCCCAAATACTCAATTGATGAACACCATGAAACTAAAAACAATCCCTCAGTCTCATTTCTTGATGATTTGTTTCGTGGCCATTGACTACGCAATACAGCAGTAGAGTGAGGGTTATATACGGTTATTCAATGATTGACTAGAATCATGAAAATTCCCATTAAAAGAATTTCTAAAATGACTCATTCTACATGATCTCATGCCTGTTCCCTTTCTCTCGGGCTTCGGTAGCCCAGTCGATCGGATCCAACCCCTCAAGCCGGTTGTACTCGTCCCAGTACCTTCTGGCCCATTTGACCATCAGCTTAGTTATCTCGCAGATGTAGGTCGTCCGTTTGAACTCGCCGAACTCCGAATAGCAACCTCCGATGCAGTACGAGCAGGCGCTCTCCACCTCGCATTTCCTGCACTTCTCATCCAGAGAGCAATTGGAACGGTAGGCACCCTCGCGAACCTTCAGGAAGTTCTCCTTGTGGGTGAAGCCCTCCTTGGCGGTCCCGACGATGAAACCGGCCTTGTCGACCTGGGTGTGGGGCAGCCATCTGATGCACGGATAGATCCTGCCGTCCACCGAGAGTGCGGGCATGGCCCCGCTTCCGCAGTGGCCGGTACAGTCCCAGTCAGGCCCTGTGGACAGGTGTGCATAACCGAACTGCTCCTTGCTGAGCATGCTCCAGAACAGGTCGCCGCGATGCTCAAGCACATAGGCGGTACACTTTTCCATCTGGCAATCCAGTTCCTTATAGTCAGCTTCAGTACACCCCGTATCCTCCATGATGAAGTTCTGGTTGATGTACCGGATTCCCAGCTCCTCGTGCAGATACACCAGCGAATCGTACAGGTAGGAGATACTCTGGCGGTTCGCGGTGGATTTGGTCTGCATCGACTGGATCGGGAAGGTCTTCTTATACCATGGCCAGTGGCGGATGATGCTTCCCATCGAACCACTACCGTCAGGGAACACCCGGTTTGCATCATGGATGGTAGGGCACCCATCCAGCGATATGCCCATCAGCAACAGGTCCTTGTATTTCTCGCAGAACCGCCTTGCTTGCTCGGAGAAGAGCGTGCCGTTCGTGGAGATCGAGAAATGGAGCTTGCCCCGCCAGTTCCTGGCATTGGGAGTGTCGGTGGTCATCACCTTGGCAAGGGTGTAGGAGCAGATCTCGTCCAGGAACGGCACATCCATGAAGCTGTCGCCACCGATGAAATCGACGACCAGCCCTTTCTGGTATGCCTTGCGGAACACCGGATCAGGATCATCCAACAAACCCGCAGGATCGGGGTCGGTGAGGATGTGGTCGATGAAGGCCTTTGCATCCTCCATCGAGAGGGTCCTTCTTCTCTTGTGCACCTCATAGCAGTAAGTGCACCTGAGGTTGCAGTTCTCGGTGGTGTTCAGCGTCACGTTGAACAACCCTGGTTCTCTAAAGGGAATGAGCATATCAGCCTCCAATGCGTGATGAGTTCGAGCAACCGCTCGAGCAGGAATTCTTGCATGCACCCGAACAGTTCACGTTGCAGCTGGCGTTGCAGTTGGTACTGCAGGAGGTACAGCCCGAGCAGGCACTTTGGCAATTTCCGGTGCATCCACCACAGCCGCGACATCCTCCGCATCCACTGCACCCATGGCACGAAACACACCACAGTCCCCCTTTGCAGCTGTAGCAGTTGCCTGAGCATCCACTACAACCGGTACAGCCGCTGCACCCGGTACAGGAACCCGTACACCCTCCGGTGCAGTTGTGGCAGCCGTTGTAGCACGTCGAGGTGCAGGTGTTGCTGCAGTTGGCACAGCCGCGCAGATCATTGATGTCCTGTTTGTACTGGTCGATCTGGCTCAGCAGGTTGGCGCTGATCAGACTTCCCGTTGCAACCGAGGAGATGGGGTAGGTGGTGTACAAAAGCGCTCGCGTGCCCCCTTGCAGCGTATCCTTCATGCTATTCATGTCCGAGGCCTTCATGGGAAGGCCGATGGCAAAGCCAGCAGGCGGGGAGAACACATAATAGTTGTCGTAGCGCTGGTAGCCATTAACGCGGAAGGCCTCCTGAATTGCCTCGAAGCGGCTTCTGATATCATTATAGGTTCCCATCACGAGCCCTCATGGGAGAAGCACTCGCCGTTGATCACCAGAAGCTCGCCCTCCGGGTAATTGTAATGGCTACGGACGCGGCGTTCCCAGGTGGCATACAGGAACCTGCCTTCTGCCATCTCGTCGAAGACCGCCTTGAAGTAGGCGTAGATGTCCCTGTCCTGCTCGAATCGGTAGGATGCGTACACCTCAGCCTTCAGGGCGGTCTGTGCGGTATTGATCTTGTCGATCGCCAGTTGCATGTCGGCGATCTCACTGTCGTCCAAGATGAAGGGCAGCTTGGTCAGCTGCCGTCCACATTCATTGCATTGCATGGTTGATCCTCCTAGTTCCACACAGCCCCCCACACCTTGTTGGTGGTGCCTTGTGCATTCACATTTCCCGTCACATTACCGGTGACGTTGCCGCTCACATTTCCACTCACGCTCCCTTGCAGATTCCCATGGAACGTGTTCGCATGGACATTCGCATATGGATTCGAGGACACGCCGATGTCATATTGGCCTGCTTGTTGGGGATACAGGGCCTTGGTGTACGCTCCCTTCGCCTCGGCGATCACGGTGAAGGAGATCGAAAGGGCAGAGAACAGGTCGTTGCTGCGGATGCGAGAGGTCACTCCCCCGGCACCGGTGATCGTCAAACTGGTTCCCGACCAACTTACGATCGCAGGACTTGCCACAGGACTTTCGATGCTGTTGTAGATACGGTTCCAGGCAATGGCGATGCTTTGGAACATGTCGAACGCCCCGGCAGCCACCTGGGTGCCGGCTTTGAAGATGCCTGCAAACTTGTAGTAGAACGAGCCTAGCGCTGCAGAGAGGTTGGTCCCATCGAAGATGAACGTGCCGGCATAATAATCCTTGGCTGTGGTATGGCTGCTGATCTTCACCCCCTGCCCATCCAACAGATTAATGCCCACATCGTAGGCGCTGTAATTGTAGGCTGCACTGAGTGTCCCCGCTGTATAGGAGGTGGGTGTTGCCTCACCCAACGTCAGAGCACTGAGATACCCCGCGCTGTCGATGGTGTAGAACACCCGCTGTAGCGTGGTACCCGTCGAAGCGGGATTGGCTCCACTGGCGGCATAGACGGCAGCTCCCATCTTGGTGGGCGTGTAGCCCAGGGAGCGTTTGGACCAGGTGGTTCCTCCGTTGCCCGAGACATAGTAATACGCACTGCCGTATTCGTAGGCGATAAAGAAATTGTTGCCCCAAGCTATGCCGCTGGGGCACGTGCTGGCGATATTGATCGCACTCCAGTTCTGCCCATCGGTGCTCCGGTACACCGATGCTGATGAGAGGGTGACATAGCTGACCTGGATATAGACGCCGTTTCCGTATGCGATTCGCGAGTTCATGAAATCGTTATTGTAGGATGGGAATGGATGGGCACAGGTGAAGCCTGCAGCTGTCCACCCACTTCCGTTGGTCGAGCGTTTCCAATCGGAGGCACCCCCGCCAAACACATGTGCATAGAAGTATCCATTGGCGAAGAACAGGTTGTCGTAAGCCTCGCTGGACAGCTCGCTCCACGAAGTGCCGTTCGCTCCACCTGAGAGCACACGGCGTTGGACCGAGCCCGAGCAGAGGGCCAGGAAGATACCATTGCCGAATGCCAGACCGATGGTGGAAGGATACGCAGTGCTCAGCGAATACGATGAGACCGAGCCCACGTTTCCGGTGGGAAATGATTTGAGCGTCGAGCCCCACGCGACTACCATCCTGCCGTTTCCCTCCGCCAAGTGAGGGGTTGACGAGGATGTCGAACTGATGCCCGATACCCGTCCGGTAGTGCAACTGCCTGGGTCATACAAGGTGCCGCTGAGCACTTGGCGCACCTTGACGGTCTTGCCCGCCACTGTCGCATGATCGAGGGTGCGACTGTCGTAGTCGGTCCAGGAGCCCCCTCCATCGAGCGAGTACTGCTTCTTGCCTGCAACCTCAGCACCTGAGGAGGTGATGCGTGCAAGATAATTGATACCGCCAAGTTTGATAGGAGATTGGGTGTATGCGGGAAGCGCGCCAACAGTATAGGCGGTTCCCGCATTTGCCGTGGTGACCTGCTGGCTGAGCAGACTGCGCTCCTGATCGCGCTCGCCAGAAGAGGTGACATGCAACACGTTCTCGAAGACGGTGGATACAGAACCACCTTCCACCTTGGTGGCCATGAACGAGCCGCCCTTGTGCACAACCGAGTTGGCTGCGACCTGGGCGATGAGGTCCCCCATCACCGTCCCCAAGTCCCAATAAGGGGTTGAGGACAACGAGCCGTTGAATGATTCACCGGTTCGTACCTCGTTGACGGTGCGCAGCACATCGGCATCAAGGCGCTCGATGCGGGTCTCCGAGAGATCGGCGTTGCGGATGACCGTACCGACGAACTCGCTGGTTCCGTCGCTGTTGATAATGAAGCCCGAGTTCCCATCCCCGATCGCATGCTTTCCCATCGAGCGGATGCGTCCGGTATCGATGATCTGCAGATCCTGAGTGGAAAGCACATCGATATTCGCCGACTGCGCATACAGGGTACGATAGTATGCGTACAGTGCGGTGGAGGTGACGGGAATATTCGCCCCACTGAGGAGCACTGCGTTGCCGCATTTGCTCATCGCCTCGGGATATTGGGCTGCGTTCTGGCTGGTGATGGGGATCCACGAACCGCTTGCGAACACCTGGGGTACGTAGTCGTCTCCCGTCTGCAGCACATAGCAATCCCCTTCGATCGCATCGCTGATGGTCCCGGGACCCCCCAGGATCCCGTAGCTCCTGGTGTACTCGGTCACATCGTTGGCCGAGAGGGTGAGTGTACGTATCATCGTCTCGGTACTACCCAGACGGGTATAAGACATCGTGCAGGTGATATCGATCTGGGGTGGCGCCTGCTTCTTGGGGATGGTGAGTGTCAGCTCTCCTCCCGCATAGGATTCGGCGTTGATCAGCCATTGGAAGGTAGCGTTCTCGTACCCTCGGCTGTCGGCGCTGAGGACCACGATCGAGTTTTCAACGCTGCGTACATTGCGCTCATAGGTGCTTCGGTTGCTCCTGATGGCAAACGAGATCGAATTGCGCAGCAGCGTGTTCGCCCCGACATCCAAAAAAGGTTCTGCGTAGGTGATATGGGGTTCTTGGGGAGTGGAGTCGCTCCACACCTGTTTGACGCGCGTCCAGTACTCATAGCCGTAATACCAAGGGCCGGGCAAGCTTTCGCTCCACTGTGTAGCGGCCCCCGGAGATAACCCTTCTTCAAGAAGCGCGAACTGGTGGATCGGGGTGACACTGAGTCCATCGGATCCCGCCACCCCGTCAGAGCCCGCTTCTCCGGTCTCACCATAGGAGACGAATGAGGTGGCCAGCAGCTCGGTCTTGGACGAATCGGTGTAGATCTGCACATCGAAGGCCCCCGCCGAGCTATAGCTGTACGAACGTACGCCTCCTGTCATGGTCCCGCTTGCACCGCTTTGGGCCCAGCTGCTGCCGTCCCAGCTGCGTGCATGCACGTATACCGAGGGTGTGTACAGCGACCCGTTCTTGTAGAAAGCAAGATCCAAAGTCCCCAAGGAGGCAGAAGACATCGTCAACTGCAGTTGGTACGTGGGAGCATCGCTGAGGGATGTGAGGGTATAACTTGCGCCGGTTAGTGCCATGTGTTCTCCTTTTGGTCAGCTGACAGAACAGAAATAGGTGGCCTTGACCGTCACATCATCGTGCGAGACGGATATGGCCTTCTTCTTGGTGGTGAC
>CALFMX010000160.1 GCA_937902565.1 uncultured Spirochaetales bacterium | reverse complement strand
ATATGGCGTATAGCCGATGCTCTCCCTATGAGCTTAGTCAGATTCTTTCAGTAATCCCACCTTTTCCTCATCCAAGTGCGGGATTCGTTGCCGAACTTGGGACCATGAAGGCTTCTTCTTGTGTCCCCAGCGCTGCTCTGTCTCTTCAGTTCTCTCACCATCTCCCAAGACCGGTTTCAAAATGCCATCATACATCATCCAACACAAGTTGAAAAAGACGGTGGTAGCAAGGGCCAGCCACCGAGGCAGTTTCCCATCTTTATCCGCCAGAGGACCGGATAGGGCCATGATTGCGAAGAAGACTAGGCTGATAACCAAGTACACAGCGGCGCCGATGCGTTGCCTCCAGTTGGTGATGGTATAGGTCGGCATGGCATTGAGCCAGCGCTGGTAGCCTTCGGGAAGCTCATGCTCCTTAGCACCATCCCGGATCAGGTTCAGGTAACGAGCACTTGGTTGCGCATAGCCGGGCTCTCGAACAGGATGGATCAGGAAGCGATACCACCACTTCTTCTTGCGAGGATCATCGGGCAGATCAGAATCGGGGATCTGGGGCGCAAAGAGCGTCTTGGCCAGGAATGGCTTTGGGATTTCAGGGAAAGGCTTCTCCGGAATAGAAATCTTGGGAGGAAGAGGAAGGCATGGCACCATGATCTGCTTGTAGCCTGTTCCACCACCCTCGGTGCGGATGATGGTCTTGTAGTCTTCCTCTGTGACCTCATACACCACACCCAGGAGACCCTCATCCCATTTGGACTCTGAATGGGGAGGCTGCGGGGGATCAAACGGGATCTTGGGAGGCAGCTTCGGCCTATCGGGCATCTTCCTGTATCCAACATTCGCGAAACATGGCTCGCGATAAGGAATTCCTGGGAGGTCGAACTTGAGCTCCAACGTAGGTACTGAGACGTTCACCTGCGATAGAGGACGGATACCTCGCATGCCGAGAAAGGTCTGCGCACACATATTGGATCCGTAGGCGAGGTAGAGAAAGGTGTTGGGCTTTGGGTGGTCGGGGTCATCGACGACATCTTCCTCAATGAGGCCTGCTCCTCCGGATGCGGTTCATTCCTGCAGACCTTCTCCAACGCCCTGGGCTACACCCCCGAGGAGGCGGCCCGCCTTGCGCTGACCGCCGGGAACCCGGTGGACCTGGGCAGCCGTTGTACCGTCTTCATGAACAGCTCGGTCAAGCAAGCGCAGAAGGATGGGGCTACGGTGGCCGACATCTTTGCCGGGCTCGCCATCAGCGTCGTCAAGAACGCACTCTACAAGGTCATCCGCCTCACCGACCCCACCCTGCTCGGCAATCGGATCGTTGTGCAGGGGGGCACCTTCCTCAACGATGCCGTGCTCAGGGCCTTCGAGCTCGAGCTCGGAGCTGATGTAGTGCGCCCCGACCAAGCCGGCCTGATGGGCGCCTACGGCTGTGCCCTCCACGCCAAGGAGGAGCACGAACGTGCCCCACGGCTTCGCACCACCCTCACCGCAGAGCAACTCAAGCACTTCACCTACAAGAGCCGCACCCTCCACTGCAAGGGCTGCACCAATGGCTGCCTCCTGACCATCAACACCTTCGACGGTCACCGCCGCCTGGTAAGCGGCAACAAGTGCGACCGGATCGTCGACCCCGCCTCCTTCATCAGTGATCCAGAGAACCT
>CALFMX010000159.1 GCA_937902565.1 uncultured Spirochaetales bacterium | reverse complement strand
GACGGCACTGAAGACGAAGGGGTCGGTCTTCTCCCCGTCCCAGCGTGGGGCGTTGGGGTTGGTCAAGCCGATGATACCCACCTTGACCCCTCCACGCTCGACGATGATATAGGGGACGGCCGCCATGGTCCCGTCGACGCGCGCCATATTGGCTGCAATGATGGGGAAGTCGGCCAGCGTCTGCATGCGCTTGATCAAATCCTCCCCGAAGTTGAACTCGTGGTTGCCCAGCGTCATCGCATCGTAGCCGAGCAGATTCATCGCCCGCATGACCGGATGGTCCCCCTCCCGCTTGTTGAAGAGGTCATCGGTCATGATGTTGCCCTGGATGACGTCACCGTTGTCGACCAGGATGACGTACTCCTCATCACCCCGCACCGCCTCCACGTAGGTGGCGATCCGGGCCATGCCGGTATTGGTCGTCTCCTTGTCGTCCTCGTAGCTGAACCCCCAGACATTGCCGTGGATATCAGTGGTGGCCAGGATGGTCAGTTTCTCTGCCGATCGGGTTTCTGCAAGCGGTTGGCCGGTGAGAAATCCGGTGAACAGCGAGAGTACCACCAAGAGCAGTACAGTTACTCTCAAACTCCTTTTTCGCATACCTACTCCTTCTCGACTGTTGGCAGTCGACACCTATGGTGCAGGCAACACTCGTTGCCGATGCATAAACGTGTAGTACGTAGAGTCGAAGGCGCTGGTGTAGAGCTGAGCACCGAGCGGTGCGGTGTAGATTCCTGAGAACAGGATACCATATTTTGGGGCGGTGTCGAGGAAAACCCCAATAATCCTGCTACAGCGGGCAGCTCTTTTGGGCTCTACACCGCCTCTGTGAATAGAGGTGTGGGCAGGTCAAAGAATCTTTAGAATTCGGCTTGACAAAGATAAGGAAATATCGATAATGAAATTAAAGTTAGGCACGGCTAACTTTAATGATTTGAATGACAAGACCAACAGGTCTGGTGAATATACAGGGGACCTAACGAGAATGAGTGAGAACTTGACGAATCTTCAACCGGGCGAGCGGGGCAGGGTGAGTGCGATCGACGCAGGCAAATATGCAACCAAGCGGTTGTATGAGATCGGGTTCAACACCAGTGCCCATGTCACGGTCATCAAGAATGATATCGGGCCGGTCATCGTGAGCATCAACGGCAACAAGGTTGCCCTCGGCCGTGGCCTTGCCAGCAAAGTCGTCCTCTCCAAAGAATGCTGACATACTCGAGTACAATTACCCCATTGGGGTTCAAGGATATAGTTTTGAAGACAAAACGAATCGCATTAGTCGGAAACCCCAATAGTGGAAAGACGACACTTTTCAATGCCATCACCGGGGCGAACCAGCACGTCGGCAACTGGCCGGGTGTCACCGTCGAGAAGAAAGAGGGGAACTTCTCCTACAAGGGAGCAACCTATGATGTAGTCGACCTGCCCGGCATCTACAGCCTCGGAGCCTTCAGCGAGGACGAGGTTGTGGCGATGGATTACATCCTCACCGATGATGCCGATGTCATCATCGATGTCATCGACGCGAGCAACATCGAGCGCAACCTCTACCTGACCACCCAGCTTCTGGAGATGGGCAAGAACGTGGTCGTGGCCCTCAACATGGTCGACGAGGCTGAGAAGCGCCAGATTGAGTTTGATTTTGCGGCGATGAGCGAAGCCCTTGGCGTGCCGGTGGTGCCCACCGTGGCAAGCCGTGGCAACGGCACCGATGCGATTATCAAGGAAGCGGTCAAGGCGATAGAGAAGAAG
>CALFMX010000158.1 GCA_937902565.1 uncultured Spirochaetales bacterium | reverse complement strand
CGGCATGCGCGTGGCGTGCTCGGGCTTGAGCCCCGCCATCTGCAGCTTGACCAACGCAGCGGCATCCACCAGTTCGCGCGGCAGCGTGCCCAGCTCGCGCAGCGGAAAAGCCACGTTGTCCAGCACATTGAAGGCCGAGAACAGCGCGCCCTGCTGGAACAGCATGCCCACGCGGCTGGCCGCGCCTTCGCCCCCCATGGCCGCCGCCGGCTGGCCCAGCACCTCCACCGTGCCCTTGCCCGGCTGCAGCAGCCCCAGGATCTGGCGCAGCAGCACCGTCTTGCCGGTCCCCGAGCCGCCGACGATGGACAGCATCTCGCCGCGGTAGATGTCCAGGTCCAGGTCCTGGTGCACGATCTGGGCGCCGAACTGGTTGCGCACGCCGCGCACGCGGATGATGGGGGTGTCTACCATCCCATTTCCATGTAGAACAGGGCGGCGATGGCATCGAGCTGGACGTAGGAGTCGTCATCCTGGGCGACCTTTATGAGGTCACCCAGCAGAGCCTTGCGGGGGCGGTCGGCGAGGGTGCGCACCGCCTCCCGCTTGTCAGGGGAGAAGGGGCTGGCCAGGATCTGGCGCAGCTCGCTGGTGGCGAGGTTGTTGAAGTTCTCCCCGAGCGAGAGCATCAGGAAGCGCCGCTTTGCCGGGTCGGTAGTCCGCTCCAGCTTCTCGATCATCGAGACGGCCCTGAGTCCATGACGGGAGAAAAGCACCTGTGCCGCCGCCTGGCTGGTGTAGGCACCCAGCTCCTCGAGGCGGATCGAGATGATCACCTCGGCAGCGGTGAGAACGATGGCGAAGAGGAAGACGAAGGTGTAGCCATTTCCCACCGCTCTGCCCCCGATGACCATGAACGAGCGTGCGATGGGGGCGAGGTCGGCGAGGAAGCCACTGAAGATTCCGACGACGAAGGCGATGATGGCGATGACGAAGTTGACCATCGAGTTGAAGGCCACCGTCTCATCATCGGGCATCACCTGGGTGACGAGGCGGAAGGTCAGGATGCTGATGAGGCTGACAAAGAGGTTGGTGAAAAAGCCCAGGGTGAAGATCCATGCCATCTTCGTCGTTGAGCTGATCATCGACCAGATCATGAAGAAGAGGAGGCTGAAGAGGGTTGAGAAGATGACCAGCGGGCGGCTGCCCAGCCGGTCGGAGAACTGCTTGCTTATGTAGCTGGCCACCATGACAGCGAGGCTGAGGATCACCGAGTAGGTGACGACCATGGCGTTGGAGAGACCGACCTCGACCCTCAGGAAGGGGGTGGTCAGGGCAAAGACAACCGAGACGGAGAGGGAGAGCCACCTGAGGATGAGGCGGCGACGCATCGTGGAGTCGCCCATCGCCTCATGGAAGATCACCCAGACGTTCCTCCCCTTCTTGTAGAGGATGTTGGTGCGTGACGGGATCTTGGACATCTCCCGTGCGGCGAGGAGATTTGCCACCACCCCGGCAATCTGGAGGACCAAGAGGCCGGCGAGGCCGGCAAACCGCTGGATGGAGAGCACCACTGCGGTGAAGACCCGGGCGACGACCGAGGAGCCCTGGTAGGCTGTGTTCATCCCGGCGACCACCCGGCCGCGGTTGCTGGACGAGGAGACGGTGCGCACCGTCGAATCGTGCAGGGCCACCCCGACCATCCTGAAGAGGTTGAAGAGGGTGTAGACGAGCAAGAGGAGGAAGACCGCCGCCTGCCCGGTGAGGAAGAAGAGACCGAGGTAGAGGAGGCAGACCAGGCCGCGGAAGGCCCAGACGGTTGACTGCACCTTGATATGGTTCTTTCCGTGGAAGATCCTGGGCACGAAGGGCAGCACTACACCGGTGATGTAGGCGGCTGCCGAGATGTATCCGAGGGCGATGTTGCTGGCCGAGAAGTAGATGGCCATGAGGTAGACGATGGTATCGCCGATCCAGCTGTAGGCGATGCCGTTGTACATCTCCTGCCGGTATAGGTGCTTCCTTCCTTCTCGTTTCTCCGCTTCGCTCAGATACCTCGTCTTTGCCATATAGTCCCTATAGTCTACAACTCGTCACGCCCGCTGATAATGGCGCTGACCAAGCCATAGGATTGTGCCTCTTCGGCCGAGAGCCAGTGGTCCCGCTCGGTATCGAGGGTCACCTCTTCAAGGCTCTTGCCCGTCTGTGATGCGATGAGCTGGTCAAGCTTGACTCTCAGCTGATCCAGATGTTGGGCGTGGATCTCTATTGCGGTGGCAACCCCGCGCATGCCGCTCATCGGCTGGTGGATCAGGTAGGTGGAGTTGGGAAGGGCAATCCGCCGCTCTTTGGGAACCGCCAAGAGGACCAAGACCGCCGCACTTGCCACCAGGCCCATGCCGATCATCGTCACCGGAGCCTTGATGAAGCGTACCATGTCAAAGATTGCATAGCCAGCGTCAACATCGCCGCCGGGGCTGTTGATGAAGAGCCTGATGGGCTCGCTGTTCTCACCATCCAAGACCAGGAGTTGCTTGATGATGGCATCGGCGCTCTCCTTGTCAATCTCCCCACTGAGGAGGATTGAACGGGTCTTGAGCAATTTCTCTTGTATCTGGGCATCAGCTGGTGCTGGCTTCTTCTCTTCTTTATCTGCCATGGTATTTCCTTATGATTACAAAGTCTTGCCTCAGTATACGCAATTGAACCCGTTGAGGGAAGTGAAAGAAACTAAATGACGACAGAGTAGGCACACAATCGAGGTCCCGCTATACTCAACAATATGAATGAAACAACCAAATGTGGCACCGTTGCCATCGTTGGCCGCCCATCAAGCGGCAAGTCAACGCTCCTCAATACCATCTGTGAGATGAAGGTCGCCATCACCAGCAGGACCCCCCAGACCACACGCAATGCCATCCGAGGCATCTATACCGACAAGCGCGGCCAGTTGATCTTCACCGATACACCGGGCTTCCACCTCAGTGACAAGACGCTCAACAAACGCCTCCAGCAGACGGCGATCAGGGCGCTCGGGGAGAGTGACATGATCCTCTACCTCCTCGATGCCACACGCGAGAGCGGAGAGGAGGAGGAACAGCTCGCCCTCCTCGTCAAACGAACCAATAGTCCGGTCGTCCTGGCTGTCAACAAAGCCGAGATAGCGAGCGAGGAGGAGAAGACGAACGCCGCCGCCTTCCTTGCCACGCACTTCCCCTCGACCCCGGTGCTCTTTGCATCGGCCGAAAAAGATGAGGGCGTCGATGAGATCCTCATCGCGCTCTTCGCGTTCGCCCCCTATGGGGAGCTGCTCTACCCTGCTGATGCCTATACCGACCAGGATGTTGAGTTCCGCATCGCCGAGATTCTGCGCGAGAAGGCTATGAACCTCGTCAGCGAGGAGATCCCCCACGCCATCTACAGCGAGGTCGCCGACCTCGAGTATGACGAGAAGACCAACACGGTCTGGATCCGTGCCTTCATCACCGTCGAGCGGGAGACGCAGAAGGCGATTGTCGTGGGCAAGGGGGGTTCGGGGATCGCAAAGATCCGCGCCCAGGCCGAGCCGGAGATCCGAGAGATCTTTGCCGGACGCAAACTGCGCCTCGACCTCAGGGTCAAGGCGCAGGATAAGTGGCGGACCAATCCTATTGTCTTGGATAAGATCCTTCGTTAGTGGATGAAGTTGGTCCGATAGGTACGCTCTTGCTCCGGAAACGCTGTGCCACTCTTGATGGCATCGAGCATCCACGCCAGGTTGCCCGCGAGGTTGCGCATCACCTGCAGCCCCTCGAGGTCTTGCTCAACTTCCTCAGGCGTGTTGCCGTGGACTGAATTCCAATACGTCGATGAGACGATTGGCATACCGCTGATCGTAAAGTACTTGTTGATCCGGTCAAAGGCGGCACTCGCCCCACCTCGCCTGCAGCTCACCACCGCTGCACCGGGTTTTCCAACCAGACGCCCACTGCAGGTACGAGAGAGTCTGTCCATGAAGGCGCTGCCGGCCCCACACATCGATGCGTAGTGTACCGGAGAGCCCACCACCAGGGCGCTGCTCTCGAGCACCTTCTCAACAGCGATGTTCACAGCTCCATCGTCAAAGGCACAGACGCCATGGGTAAAGCAGTAACGGCAGTCGATGCAGCCATGCAGGGCATCCTTTCCGATCCACAGGATCTCGCTCTCGACGCCCAGGCTCTCGAGGGTATTGCTCACCTCGACCAAGGCACGGTTGGTACACCCCTCCCGGTGGGGGCTGGTGTTGACCAATAAGACGCTCATAGTACCTCCAAATCAGTAGCGGGTCAGGATCGACAGGACCTTCTCTTTTCCACAGGTCTTGAGGAAGGGCCCGAGCTTCGGGCCGCGCTCCTTGCCGATCATGATGCGGTAGACGAGCTTGAAGAAGTCACCGGTATCGAGGCCATTGAGCTTTGCGGCATCGTAGAGGCCGGTGGTGTACTCCCCGTCGTCGATCTCATCCATGACCTCGACGACACGAGCGAGGGCCTGTACTGCCGAACGCTCCTCGTCGTTGAGCTCTACAAGCGGATCATCCGCTCTCATCAGGCGATAGCGGAAATCCTCGGGGCTGAAGGTCGTGATCCAGTTCCAGGCACAGCGGGAGCGGACAGTGAGCCGCTCTCTCTGACTCTCACTCATCTCCCCAAGGGTATCGAGGGCACGCTCGATGTCCCCTTCGTGGAGCTGGAGGAGGTTGCAGAGGTGACGGAACGGGATCTGGAAGCTCGCCTCAGTGGGAACCTCCCCGACCTGGCTCAGCTCATAGATCCGCTTCTCCTTCGCCCGCCGTTTCTCGTTGACCTCCTGCAGCCCAAAGTAGATGCGCTCGCAGGTATCGTAGTCCTCATAGATCTTCAGGACATCGAGGTCGAAGGAGATGGCAAACTCGCTGTTGGGGCGGGTCCCGGCAAAGAGGTAGCGGGTGATCTCGGGGGTATAGACCTCGAGCACCTCGTAGAGGGAGATGACCTCACCGCTTGAGGAGGAGATCTTGCCGCCCCGTCCCTTGATGGAGATGAAGTCGTACTGGAAGGAGACCGGGGCCTCCGCACCGAAGACGCGCACCATCTTGCGTGAGGTGTCGAAAGAGCCGCCCTCGCTGTGGTGGTCCTTGCCCGCCGGCTCGAAGTCGACGCCCTCGAAGGCCCATCTCATCGGCCAGTCGAGCCTCCACGGCAGTTTTGCGTAGGGGGTATGGCGCAGGTCGATCGTCTCGATCTGCCCTGTCTCATCATCGCGGTAGGTGACGGCCCACTCCCCATCCCAGTCGAGGATGGTGGTCGTATCCTTGTCGGTGAAGGAGGAGAAGACGGCGATCGGCCACCAATCATCATCCAGGTCTTCGGTGCGGAACTCGTCGAGGATGGCGCGGATCTCCTCCTTCTTCTCAAGGGCGGTGCGCATCCCCTCGCAGTACATCCCCGAGCGGTAGCGCTCGGCCTGGTAGAGGTACTCGCACTCGATGCCGACGGTCGGCAGGATTCGCTCCACATCGACCTCGTTGGCGCGGGCGTAGTTCTCCGCCCGGCCGGTGGTATCCGGCACCAGGGTTATGGGCTTGCGCAGATAGGTAGCCAAGAGCTCGGGGTTAGGCATGTTCTTGGGAACCTTGCGAAAGACATCGTAGTCGTCCCAGCTGTAGATGAAGCGGACATTCTTGCCCTTGTCGCGCAGGGCGCGTACGACGAGTTCCACCGAGATGATCTCGCGGAAGTTCCCGATATGGACCGTGCCGGAGGGGGTAATGCCGCTTGCACAGGTGTACAGCTCCTTCTCCCCTTTCTCACGGATGATCTTGTCGGCATAGATATCTGCCCAGTGTGTGGATACGTTCTGTTGACTCATGGCGTAGATTATAGTGAAAGGGCCCCCGTACTTCAACTGTCGGTTGCAAAATCAAAGAGAGAGAGCGTATACTCATAGCATGAAACGACTGCTGACCAGCACCCTGATCATCCTCTTCGCCCTCCCCCTCTCCGCCCAGGAGCCCGGGAGCGTCATCGAGACGGGCATTGCCAGCTGGTACACCAGCGACAAGAGCGAGGCGATCACCGCCAACGGGGAACACTTTGACGAGAACAGCCTCTCGGCTGCCCACAAGAGCCTGAAGTTCGGTACGGTCGTACGGGTTACGAACAAGACCAACAACCGGAGCGTCGATGTGCGGATCAACGACCGGGGCCCCTACGTCGATGGGCGAATCATCGACCTCACCCCGAGTGCAGCCAAGGAGATCGACATGCTCAAGAGCGGCATCGCCCCGGTTGCTCTCACCCTGCTCTTCGAGCCTGATGTCCCCGAGTCCAAGTACGACCGCGCCGGCGATACCGGCTGGTACCAGATCCAGGTCGGTGCCTTCTCCTCGACGATCACCGCCTATTCACAGTATGAGCGTCTCTACAACGCAGGGCTGCGCCCATGGGCAGAACTACTTGAGGATAGCAAGGCCATCCGCCTCTCGGTACGCTGGATCCCGGCTTACCAGCTCGAGCGGACCGTCCAGGCCCTGACCGCCCTCGGCTTTGCTGAGAAGGATGTACTGAAGAAGAGCGAGGCCAACCCCTACCGCTAGAAGCGCAGGTGCGCCACCAGTTCTCCGACCATCTTCACCCCAGGGTGGGCGAGGTTCTCCCCCACCAAGAGGTATGCCATCTGATACCCCAGGTCCATGTAGGGGCCGAGGGTGAAGTTGAGTGAGATGCCACTGCTGGCCAGCATCCCTCCCTTGGATGAGTAGTTGCTGTTGGCCATCATCCCATACCCATACCCCACGTCACAGAAGAGTGTCATGCGCGGGAAGATGGCACTATGGATGACGGAGGGCCCGTTGAGCCGGAGGTCAAACTGGTTGGCCACCGAGAGCGCTACCGGGTATTGGAGGGTCGAGAAGCCACGGATCTTGGATCCGAAGGCGCTCTTCTCCTGTGCCGAGAGCGGGATCTGAGTCCCGGTATCATAGGAGGCGATGATACGGTCGATCACGACGAGGGAGAAGAGGTTGCGCTCTCCCTCCATCTGTGCGAGGAGGGTTTTGGCCCCCTTCGCCTCAGCGAGGATGGAGAGGTAGCGGTTGATACCGTAGCTGCCCCTCAGGTCAAGGAGGAAGCCATCGCTTTTGGCCCGGTTGTCCAGGTAGCGGTCAAAGCGGTAGCGTGCCTCAAGCGTGCCATTGACACTGTCGAGAGGGCCGAAGATCGGGCTCGAGGCAAAACCGGCGACCGGGGTGACCACCCCGCTCTCCAGCACCCTGCCCACCACCATCGAGTCAAACGGGAGCTCATAGGAGATGCGGTATCCGATACTGAGCATGTGTGAGCCGAGCTGTTGGGCGAGCCCACCCTCGGCTGCAAAGCGCAACTGGTCATAGACCAGGGGGTTGGTATCGAGCAGGTTCCCGGTGGTGGGGTCCTGCCATATCATCCGCTCAAAATACCCCACCATCCCCTTGCCATAGATGGAGGTACCGCTCTGCCAATCAAAGGAGAGGCCTGCCCCTAGGCTGGTGGGAACCAGACCCGCACCAATACGCGGATGCCCCTCCCACCCGTCATATGTAGCCGACAAGCCGCCAAAGACGAGCAGTGGGGAGATGACCAAGATTGAGATACAGGCGAGTAGGCGCTTCTTCATACCAAATCCCATCATACACAGAGAAAGCCAAGAGAGAAAGCCATTCTTTACATTCTTGGTGAAATCCTATAGATTACTAGCAGTTTCGGGCCCATAGCTCAGTTGGTTAGAGCAGCAGACTCATAATCTGTGGGTCGAAGGTTCAAGTCCTTCTGGGCCCATTGCTTCCAAGGAACCGGTTTGACCACAACCGGTTCTTTTTTCAAAAGGACGACCCCTCACCCTTCATACCATCCAGGCCGGCAAGGTCAGGGGGTCAACGTACTCAAAGGACCAACGGTTCACATCTCTCTTCTTCCTTGCCTGCTGTCTTGAGCAAAAGGATTCGGGCCTTATTCTCGTCAAACCCGGCTTCAGCTACCTGCAGGAGCCACGGGAAGGTCCGTATCAGTCTCATCAGGGCATGGCCTGCAGCCGATGGCATGAGGGATGCCTCGTTCTTCCACCGGGCCAGCGTCCGGGCAGGAAGGCCGAGTGCACGTTCCATGTATGCAATGGTCAATCCACTGCTGTTCAGATCATTGAGGAGCAGCACCATCGATGCTTTCTTCAGATCGGACATTGCCCGTTCAATCCTCTCGTCATTGGAGGGAAGGTACTCTTCACATCCACACTTCCGGCATGTCAGTACCTCAATCGTCACCGATTGAGTTCCCAGAAACGGCTCATGCAGTTCGAGAGAATCGCTCTTGATGAAGAGCTCGTCACTACCACAATATACACATCTTCGACCGTCCATGATGCTATCCTTCCTCCAGGAGGTATCCAGCTTTTCGAAACGCCAACGTAAAGGTTGTCTCGCTCTCTTCGTCTGCTCGATGCAGCGACTTGATGACCCACTTCTTCTGTTCGTTGCTGAAAAAATAGGATATATACCCCTCATCAAAGCCACATTCAAACCGATAGCTGTCGCAGATCGGGGGAGGAATCTCAGTACTTCGAACAAACTCTTTTGAATTGATATACACAGGATTCTGCAATCCACCCGAGGCAATGATCTCTAGAATCTCTTTCTGCGTCCACAATGAGAAATCACGGCCAGCCGACTTAACAACCCATCCCATGAGTGTTACCTTCCCAATCCCCCCTCTCAGCATCTCTTCACAGGCCTTTAGAAATTCACAAACGAATACTGCGCAATAGTTCGAGTCACACGCACTTTCGATTATGCATGATGCATAACTATAGCCAATGATCCAGCATCAGGTACGCTCATCCTCCTGTTTGGTTGGACCATCACACCCTAGAGAGACATGTGGCGGTGATTGTGTCCTGTTACCACTGAAGGCGCTATTCAGCTTGATTCGCTTCAATACGGTGATTCGTAAAATCGCAAAATGCTTTTGTTATATCATTGTAATACGTTGCAATGAGCCATAACTCCGTTAACCGGACAGGGGTGAGCCCGATGCATGGGTGAAAGGAACGCTATCTACACCATCTGGGCCGGCATAATCCAGGCATCATCGCGAAGCGGCAAGTACTCCTTGGCAAGGCATACGACTGCACCCTCCCCGCGCTTCTTCCCCCCAATATCATCCAAGCAACGGAATGAGCTCACCATCGATGATGTGGGGTCGCTTGTCGTCTTGATCTCAACCGGATGCAGCGTGTCGCCCTGCTCGATCACGAGATCGATCTCTGATCGCTCCCGATCACGATAGTAGTACAACGGCGGTACGACGATCCCATTATTGTAGTAGCTCTTCAGCACCTCACCAAAGACAAAGCTCTCGAAGATATGCCCCCACATCGCCCCATGGACCAGCTGCTCTGGGGTGTTCCACCCCAAGAGCCAGCAGGCAAGGCCGGTGTCGAGGAAGTGGAGCTTCGGTGTTTTCGCCAGTCTCTTGTTGAAGTTGTTGTGGTAAGGTTGTAGCAGATATACCAAACCGCTGCTCTCAAGCACACTGAGCCACGCCTGGACGGTCTTTACATCCTTGCCACAGACCTCGGCAATCGAGCTCATGTTCAGGATATTGCCGGTACAGGCTGCGGTCGCCCGGACAAACTTGATGAACGCCGATTCATCCTGAATCCGCAGTACATCCTTGACATCCTTCTCGATATAGGTCTGGAAGTATGAGCTGTAGAAGTCTTGCCAGTCATCGAGATCGCCCTCACTTTGATGAAGCTCAGGAAAGAACCCGGTGTGGATGAGGCGCACAATATCATCATACCCGAGGGGCTCCATCGATGCCGATACCGCCTCAGCGTGACCTGCGGTGGGCAGAAACGGGATACGATAGGTACTTTGCACAATCTCTCGCAACGAAAGACCCAATAGCCGGATAATGCCTGCCCGTCCTGCCAGGCTTTCACTCACGCCGCTCATCAGCGTAAAGTTTTGTGATCCGGTACAATAGAATTGCCCCTTATCCGCCTTTTCATCAACGATATCCTTGATGTATTCAAAGAGCTCAGGAACCTTCTGGATTTCATCCACCACTACCGGAGGCTTGTAGAGATCGAAAAAGAGCGATGGATTCTCTATGGCACTCAGTCTCACCAGTGGATGATTCATCATCACAGAGGTAACAGACGGCAGCAGTGTCCTC
>CALFMX010000157.1 GCA_937902565.1 uncultured Spirochaetales bacterium | reverse complement strand
CTCTTTCCCTACACGACGCTCTTCCGATCTGCGCTTCACCTACCGGTCCTATGATGGGATCGAGGTGGAACCCCTCCTATCCGATCTCAATCTGGTGATCGGGGAGGGGGAGCGGGTCCTGCTCCTTGCCCCCTTTGACAAGGGCAAGACCACGCTCGCCAAGATCATCTGTGGCGTCTGCCCCAAGTACTTTCCCGGCACATTGACGGGCACCATCTCGGTCTTCGGCCATGACCTCTCCCTCACCGAGCCATGGCAGCTGCTCACCGAGGTGGGCTATGTCTCCCAGAACCCGGCTGAGCAGTTCATCGCCACCACCGTGGAGGAGGAAATCGCCTTCCCCCTGGAGTCCCTCGGCCTTGTACGGAGTGAGATGGCAGAGCGTATCGACTGGGCCCTCGAGAAGTGGGGTCTCACCCACCTCAGGGGTGCCAACGAGAGCGAGCTGAGCGGAGGGGAGCGCAAGCGGGTGCTCCTGGCAATCCAGGATGCGATCGCCCCCCGTCTCTGGTTGCTCGATGAGGTCTTCGATGATCTGGATGTAGAGTGGAGGGGCCACCTTCAGCAGGTGATCGCCCAGGAGGGCCGGACTACCCTGGTGTTGGCCAGCCGCTACCTCGACGAGTTCGCCGATCTCTTTGACCGGGTGCTCCTGCTCGATGGCAAGAGCGTTGTCGAGATGGAGCGAGGCGACCTGCTCGACCGCTTTGCCCACCTCTCGGGTGATGACCGACCCAACCCACTCGGGGCAGCTCCCATTGAACCTCGTTACACACATACCCTTGCCGTGGAGGATATCGACAGCAGCATGGAGGATTTGGTGGTGGAGCGCAGACGGCGCAATGCACTCCGCGTAGCCCCCTTCGAGCTGGTGGTGGAGGGCTTTGAGCTGCAGAGCGGGGAGGTGGTGACCCTCACCGGAGCCAACGGCAGTGGCAAGAGCTCCTTCAGCCGCCTGCTCTGTGGCCTCGATGAACCCAAGAGCGGGGTCATCACCATCGATGGGGTTCCTTCCCCCTCAAAGGGGCTCAACCGAACCGTCGGCTACCTCTTCCAGAACCCCGACCTGCAGATCTTCCTGCCGACGGTGGAGGATGAGCTTGCCTGGTCACTCAAGAGACGGAGCGACCTCTCGCCTCGCGAGATCAAGGGTCTGGTGAGTGAAGCAGCGGAGCTCTTTGGCCTCACCCTCACCGACACCCCGACGACGATGAGCTATCCGGGACGCAAGGCGCTGCAGGCTGCCGTCTACTACCTCCTCGACCGCCCCTTCTACATCCTCGATGAGCTTGACAGTGCCCTTACCTACCATAGTGCCCTCACCATCATCGCCCACCTGAGGAGGCGCGGGGCGGCAATCCTCCTCATCACCCACGACCGCCTCTTCGCCTCCAAGGTAGGGGGGCGGGGGTATACCATCGAAGGGGGGAGGCTGAGAGACGCATGAACACCTCGACCTTCGTAGATGGACGGGGCTGGCTCTACCGCTTCGACCCGCGGGCAAAGATCCTCCTGATGATCCTCCTCTGTGTCTTCTTCTTCCTCCCCATCACCCTGGTGGGACTGGCTGTGAGTGTGCTACTGGTCATCGCGGTGGGGTGGCACAACACCGGAACACGGAACATGGTCTCGGTGCTCAAGTCCATCACCCCGATGCTCCTCTTCATGCTCCTCTTCGCCCCCTTCAACGTCAGGGGAGGGGAGGTGCTCCTCAGCATAGGGTCAGTGACGATCATCACGGTTGAGGGGGCGGCACAGGCCCTGCGCCTCGCCTGCCGTTTCATCGGTATCACCTACGTCTGTACCCTCCTCTTTGCCACCACCGTGATGGGGGAGCTCATGTTGGCGCTGCGCTTCTGGCGCCTGCCCTACAAGGCGGCTCTGGTGGTGACCCTCTCCTTCTCCTCCATCCCCTTCATCGCCGAATCCTTCTCCCAGATTGGGGAGAGCCACAGCCTCAGGGAGGCTGCCGACGAGGAGAAGAAGAACTACATCCAACGCCTCAAGGATCTGTTGCCCACCCTCACCAGTGTCCTCGTCGTCGCCCTGCGCTCCATCCCCAACCTGGCGATGAGCCTGGAGATGCGGGGCCTTGGACGTAGTGAGACGCGCAGCAGCTACCGCAGCCTCGACTCCTACACCCATCTATTTACCGATTTTGTCATTTCCATTACCATTGTCACTGTGCTTTGGCTGATCTTCAAAGCATAGGGAGATACCATGCAACAGAATCGTAATGCACTCAAGCTCGCTGTGACCGCAGTGTTGACGGCGGTAGTCGTTGTCTTCACCATGATCATCCGTATCCCGACCGCAAAGGGGTACCTCAACCTCTGTGATGTCGCCATCTGCTTCATCGCCTTCACCTTCGGTCCCGCCTCATCGTTCATCGCAGCAGCTCTGGGGACCGCTCTGGCCGACCTGATCAGCGGGTACGCCCAGTGGGCGCCCATCTCCTTTGCCGTCCACGGCCTGGAGGGGCTTCTCATCGCCCTGATCGTCCGCAGCAAAGGTGACCATGAAGCGTCGTTTTTGAGGAAAATCATTGCCGGCATCGTCTGCATGGCTACTGTCAGTCTCGGCTACTTCGCCTTGTCAGCGCTCTTTATCAGCACCGCTGCCGTTGCCGCTGCCGAGATTCCGGGCAACCTCGTCCAAAGCGCAGTCGGTTTCATCCTCGGCCTGGCCGTCTCGAGCGCAGTCAAGCGCGCCTATCCCCCGGTTAGCGCCCTCTCGTGGTAGGAGTCAATATGCACGATACCGTAGCTATCTACACCAATGGTGAACATCCCGTCCACCACGTCGCCAGGGCGGTGAGAAGCCTTGGCGTCTACAGCCAGGTCGTCTTCACCCCAGAGGCGCTCGCCTCCCTTGGGGCGCAGGCCGTCATCATCTGCGACCAGACGCCAGTGCCTGAGACCACACTGAAGGCGATGAGCATCGACTCCACTGCTGCCATCGACGAGGGGGCGCTCTCCCACTTTCTTTTTGAGGTGGCAGGTCTCTCCGCCTCCTGGTCCATGGAGGCGTTCATCGAGAGTCAGGTGAAGGCCATCAGGGAGCGGGTAGGGGACAAACGGGTGCTGCTTGGCCTCTCGGGCGGGGTTGACAGTTCGGTCGCCGCCCTCCTCATCCACCGGGCCATCGGCGACCAGCTGGTCTGTGTCTTCGTCGACCATGGCCTGCTTCGCAAGGGGGAGGCTGCGATGGTCGAACAGCTCTTTAGGGAGCACTACAAGATCAACCTGGTCACCGTCGATGCAGAGGAGCGCTTCCTCCAAGCGTTAAAAGATGTCTCAGACCCTGAAGAGAAGCGCAAGATCATCGGGCGCCTCTTCGTCGATACCTTCTATGAGGCGGGCCGCTCCCTCGGGACCATCTCCTTCCTCGCCCAGGGCACCATCTACGCCGATGTCATCGAGAGCCTCAACCCGGCAAAGGCCGGCTCGCTTGCCATCAAGAGCCACCACAACGTCGGCGGCCTTCCTGCCGACCTGAAGTGGGAACTGCTCGAGCCACTGCGCGAACTCTTCAAGGACGAGGTGCGCCAGCTCGGTCGTGTATTGGGCCTTCCTTCAGAGCTCTTGGGCCGCCACCCCTTCCCGGGTCCCGGCCTCGGGGTCCGCTGCGTGGGAGCGGTGACCAAACAGCGGCTCGATACGCTGCGCGACGTGGATGCAATCTTCATCGAGGAGGTACGAAAGGCCGGCCTCTACGACAAGGTCTTCCAGGCTATCGCCTGCCTCCTGCCGGTCAAGAGCGTGGGGATCCGCGATGGGCAGCGCAGCCACCAGGAGGTGTGCACCATCAGGGCAGTGGAGAGCGTCGATGCAATCCATGCCACCTGCTACCCCTTCGATGCCGCACTGTTGAAGACCATCTCGGCCCGCATTCTCAGCGAAGTGACCTCAGTCAGCCGGGTGCTCCTCGATATCAGCGACAAGCCGCCTGCCACCATTGAGTGGGAGTGAGCGGGGCTGCGTACCAAGTGCTCTAGAAGGAGTCCTTGAGCAGAGATCGGCCAGCTTGTATCGTTGAAGAGTGCTGCTCGGTTTGTCGGGCACAGTCATTTCGACGTAGCCATCTGTTATAAGCGGTTCGATGGTGCGCTTGAAGGACCGGACGTCGTTTGTCCTTCCTGTTGCAGCAAAGCGTTCTTGATGGGAGAGGCTCTTGGATTCCAGGGCGTTCAGCAGAGCGACCATCGGGCCCGGGAGGGTCTCGACTCTATGCTTTTCTTGTTGCCTTGCTTGTGCTTCAGCGGTATCAAGAGTTGCAGAGAGGGTGGATTTGTGTGTTCCACAGCTTCTTCAACCAAGAGGATAGAGAGATGCGGTAGCCTCATGATGTGGGTATGGTCTGCACAACACATACTGGATCAATATGTCGTGTATTATGCAAAACTCTTCTCCGCCGATTTCAATATCCAACGCATCGTGACGGGCTTGGAGCTTTATGCAGGGCATACGAAGATTCCAAGGCCTTCACGTTGTTCCTCGTGGATATTGGACTCTTGTCCTGCATGGTGCGGTTGCAGCAGAGTACACTCCTTGATGGTAATGAGCTGTTCAAGGAGTTCAAGGGTGCATTGACCGAGCAATATGTAGTGCAACAGCTCAAGATGCTGAAGGGGATCGAGACCTGCTATTGGGCGAATGATCGAAGCAGCGCCGAGGTGGATTTTATGATCGATACCGGCAGTGATGTCATCCCGATTGAGGTAAAGGCCGAACTCAATTTGCAGGTGAAGAGCCTCAAGGTGTATC
The DNA here is from genome assembly GCA_937902565.1 of uncultured Spirochaetales bacterium. Classification (GTDB taxonomy): domain Bacteria; phylum Spirochaetota; class Spirochaetia; order Sphaerochaetales; family Sphaerochaetaceae; genus Sphaerochaeta. The sequence goes on along the minus strand of CALFMX010000157.1, from coordinate 10,864 downwards.
GTGAGAAGTTCAACCCCCACCTCTCGATCCGTGCCAATATGGCGGACTACAAAGATGAGGGGTGGCTGCTCAACGTGCCGCTCTGGGCGGTGGGGGAGATCGTCAGTGGCACGAGAAGGTCATGACTGCACGGTGGACACAGGCGCTGACAGCGGTTTGATCTTCTTCCTATAGAGCTTGATGAAGAAGAAGATTGTCAGGATCAGGGAGGCAGTCTCGGCGATGATGAAGCTCAACCAGAGGGCATCGAGGCCGAAGTACTTGCCCAGCAGGTAGGCTGCAGGCAGGAGGAAGACGAGCTGGCGTGTTATGCTGGTGATCATGGTGAAGTGACCGTCTCCGGTTGCCTGGAAGGCGGAGCCGAGGACGATGGAGATGCCCGCTGAGATGAAGCAGAGGCTGATGCGCTTCATCGCCACGATCCCGATGGCCACCATCGCCTCGGTTGCGTTGAACCAGCCAAGGAGGATGTGGGGGATGAAGGTGAAGAGCAAGAAGCCGATGGTCATGATGGTCAGGCTGAGGATGATGCCGACGCGGAGCGCTTCGGTGATACGCTTGGGCCTCCGGGCCCCGTAGTTGTAGCCGATGATCGGGATGAGGCCGCTGTTGAGGCCGAAGATCGGCATGAAGATGAAGGACTGCAGGCGGAAGTAGATGCCGAAGACCGCAACGGCGGCGGTGCCGAAGCCGATGAGGATCTTGTTGAGGCTGGTGTTGAGCACCGTGGCGATCGACTGCATGATGATCGAGGGCAGGCCGACTGCATAGATGTCCTTGACCGTCTTCCACTCAAGGGCCAGGTCACTCTTCTCGATGATAATCTCCTTGTTCTTGCGCACGTAGTAGAGGGCCATCACCGCCGAGACGTGCTGGGCGAAGACGGTGGCGATCGCTGCCCCGACCACACCCATGCGTGGCAAGCCGAACCAGCCGAAGATCAGGATCGGGTCGAGGATGATGTTGACTATAGCCCCGGTCATCTGGATGATCATCGGCCTGACCGTGTCCCCGGTCGCCTGCAGGATCCGCTCACAGGTGATGTCGATGAAGACGCCCAGTGAGAAGAAGAGGGCGATGGCGCTGTAGATGTGGCCCATGCGCAAGAGCTCGGCGTCGGCGGTGAAGAAGCCGATGAAGCGACGGGTGAAGAGGAGGCCGATAGCGGCAAAGAGCAGCCAGCTGAGCAGGGAGATGGTGATCCCATTGCCCGCCGCCTTGCTCGCTGCCTTCTTGTCCTGGGCGCCGAGCTTGCGGCTGATCAGGGAGTTGATCCCGATCGAGGTGCCGACGCTGACGGCGATGAGGAGGTTCTGCAGGGGGAAGGCGAGGGTGAGGGCGGTAAGGGCGTCCTGGCTGTAGTGGGAGACGTAGAGGCTATCGACTACGTTGTAGAGGGCCTGGACCAGCATGCTGAGCATGATGGGAAATGACATGGACAGGACGAGCGAGGGGATCGGCTTGACCCCCATCTTGTTCTCAGATGCTATTGGTGTGGACATGCACATACTAATAGCATAGAGGGACTCTTTGGTAAAGCTATCAGGTTTCCAGGAACGCCTTGGCCTCCGTTTCACCTCGTTTCTCATCGACCTTGGAGAGCATGAAGAATCCTCCGGCAAAGAGGATGATGAGGCTGACAATTCCCAGGCGGGTGGAGCCGGTGGCCAGGCTCACCAGGCCCATGAGCAGGGGGCCGAGGATGGAGGCGAACTTGCCCAGCATATTGAAGAAGCCGAAGAACTCGGCACTGCGCCCTTCGGGGATGAAGCGAGTGTAGTAGGAGCGACTGAGGGCCTGGATCCCTCCCTGGAAGAGGCCGATGGCTACCGCCAGCAGGTAGAAGTGGATCGGCTTGTTCATGAAGAAGCCGAGCATGGCGATGAGGGTGTACGCTGCTATGGCGACCTGCAGGGCCCGCCTGACCCCCACCTTCTTGGAAAAGAGGGCGTAGAGGAGGGCGGAGGGGAAGGCGACGAACTGGGTGATCAGGAGGGCGACGATGAGCGACTCGCTGGGAAAGCCCAGCGACGTGCCGTAGTTGACCGCCATGACGATGATGGTATCCACCCCGTCGATGTAGAGCCAGTAGGCGACGAGGAAGGTGAAGAGCATCTTCAATTGGCGAAAGCTCTTCACCGTATAGACGGTCATGCTCATCCCCTTGCGGATCGCTTCCTTGAGCGGCAGGGCATCATACCCCTTCTCCTCCTTGACGAGGAGGAGGATCGGGAGGCTGAAGACCATCCACCAGATTCCCACCATGACAAAGCTCAGCTTCACCGCCTGCTCCTGGCTGGAGATACCGAATTTCCCCGGATTCAGGAACATCAGCACGTTGACGGCAAAGAGCAGGCCTCCGCCGATGTAGCCGAGGCTGTAGCCGAGGGAGGAGACGAAGTCAACCTTCTTCTCGCTGGCCACGAAGGGCAGGAGCGCATCGTAGAAGGTGTTGCCACCGGCAAAGCCGATCATGGCAAAGAGGTAGATGATGACCGCCATCGGCCAGTTGCCCATCTGCAAAAAGTAGAGGCTCGCCGTCATCACCGACCCGAGGAGGGCGAAGAAGCCGAGAAGCCGCTTCTTGTAGGAGCCCCAGTCGGCGATCGAGCCGAGGAAGGGGGCCAGCAGGGCGATGATCGCGCTGCCGATGGAGTTGGCCAGGCCCAAGAAGAAGGTCCCTTCGGCGGCGGAGGAGCCAACTGCCCAATAGGCTGAGAAGAAGACCGGGAAGAAGCCTGCCATCACGGTGGTGGCAAAGGCGCTGTTCGCCCAGTCGTAGAATGCCCACGCAACAATCGAACGCTTTGTATCCTGCATACCTACCTCTTGGGCACATGGTAGCAGGGCACACTCTGCTTGTCATTCTATAATTGTCAAACTTGAGTCTGATTTGGGCACGCTCTCAACTTTGACAGCGGATTCTACCATGGTATACTGGTCATGGTTGCCTGGGCGTTGGAAAAGGGAAAGATCTGACGCGGTAAGAGGGGTAGCATGAGAGTAGTCTTCGATCTCGACGGGACGCTGGTTGAGAGCACCGCTGATTTGTTGGCGGGCGTGCTCAGGAAGCGGGCGAAGCAAGACCCTGCGCCGTGCAGGCCTCGGCCTATTGGACGAAGATCCGCATCCAGGCAAACCAGAACACGGTGCCCGATGTCTTTGCCATGAGCTCGGGAATCAAGGGATACCATGAAATCACAGACCATCATCAAGACCCATCCAAACGGGGAGATCCAACGCTACCAGGTCGTCAGCGCCTTCAAGTGGGAGGAGCTTCGCTTCCACTGTCCGGGCTTCGATGTGCGGTCGATCTCGGAGATCGCCCGCCTCTACCGCATCAACATCGTGCGCAAGCACCCCCGGTACTTCGGCACCTTGGTCTTCTTCAACCTGCCCGATGGCATGGCACATCCCTTTGGCCACAGGATCGGTACACAGGTACTCTATTCGGCCAACGTATCCGCCTCGATAACACTCAATGCACTGGCTGGAGAGGCAGTGCTCAGCTACGATGGATCGTTTGTCTGCGATGACAGCAGGATCGTTCAGTTTCTGAACAAGCTTCAAATGGAGGGGCTCCTCGAGATAGTGAGCGGTGAGGGGGAGGGCCTGCGCTTCCTTCCCCTCAGCAGCCGACTGGGGTTTGCCTCCCAGGTCGACTCAGCCCTGGCGGTGAACACCCACTTCTTCCTTATGGACCCCACCGACCTCGACTCCCCCTACTGTGAGCTGGGAACCCCCTACGGCCTGATGCTCAAGGATGGGGTGGTCATGATGCCCCCGCTCAACGGACGACCCTGCTTTGTCGTCGACCGCAGTGGGAGAAGCCATATTCAATCATTCACCCTCGATGATCTCGGTGTTGAGATCGATGGGGTTGTCTATACCAACAACAAGAATGCCCGTTTCTACAGCAGGACGTCCCATCGGGTAACCCCACCATCGTCGGGATCGGATGTTGTCATCGTCGAAGGGAGGGTGGTGGCGGTCAACGACGGAGGGGGAACCACCATCCCGATGGCAGGTTTTGTCCTCTCCCTCGACTCGAAAATCGAGGTGCGTGATGGTACGGTCCGCTACCACGGGCTGGAGGAGTATCTCTTCGGTATCCAGGTCGGCCCGTCTATGATGAGGGACGGCATGATGGTCTCCCACCTTGATTGCCCCTTCTATGATGGAGAGAGGGACCCGATCCCCTTCCCGTCCACGGTCTACCCCCTGCCATTCGAGAGCGCACGGGCCGCCCGGATCGCCATCGGCAGCGATGACTCTCATGAACCGGTCCTGATCTGGGCGGAGGGGGCTTCGAAGTGTCGCTATGTTGCAGGGGTGTGTTCAACGGGATCCTCGCTCTTGGAGCTGGCACTCTTCTCAGAGGAACAGGGGTATGAGGATGTCCTCAACCTCGATGGGGGAGGCTCTGCACAGATTTTGATGGACAGGAAACGAACGTTGTATATCTCCGATCGCTACGACGATGACACGGAGGCTGAGCGACCGGTACCTATGCTTTTAGTGATTAATTCGTAGTTTCTATTTTTTTTGCTACAATATCTGTACGTATATTAACAAATTAAATAAATCTTTTCTCTCTTGCACATTTAGGATGCCTTCATTACAATACCTCTAGTTGTGAGGTAGCCATGATCGTATGTAAATTTGGCGGCAGCTCGTTGGCTGACGCAGTGCAGATACAGAAGGTCAAAGAGATCGTCGACGCCGATTCCCGTCGAGCGATCGTCATCGTCTCCGCCCCCGGCAAACGCACAAGTGCTGATGAGAAGGTCACCGACATGCTCTACGGCTGTGCCCGGCTGGTAAGAGAGGGCCGGTCGTGCGAGCCGCTCTTTGCCAAGGTCGCCGATCGCTATACATCGATCCTCAGCGGCCTGGGCATGAACGGGGACTTCCTCCTTCCCATCCTCTCAGAAGTGCGGGCGAGCATCGATGCAGGAGCCGGTGCGCATTGGGCAGCCAGCCGCGGGGAGCACCTCTGTGCACGTCTGGTGGCCGAATACTTTGGCTGGCAGTTCCTCGAGACCGAGGGGAGGATCATCATCGCCGACGACGGCAGTGTCGACGAGCAGAGCTATACGCTCCTCAGTGCCTCCCTTGAGCCTGGCACGCGCTATGTCGTGCCTGGGTTCTACGGTTCCAATGGACAAGGGATGGTGCAGACCTTCAGCCGAGGTGGCAGCGATATCACCGGGGCGATCCTCGCCCGTGCAAGCGGCGCCGAGGTCTATGAGAATTGGACCGATGTCTCCGGTGTCTTCAGCGTCGACCCCCGCCTCGTCGATGGGGCGAAGGTGATTGGGGAGATGACCTACCGTGAGGTACGTGAATTGGCCGGGGTAGGGGCAGGAGTCTTCCACGAGGAGGCAATCGCACCGCTTCTCCCGGTTGCAATCCCGATCAACGTCAAGAATACCAATGCCCCCCTTGATAAGGGGACATGGATCGTCGAGAGCCGTGAGTGCGGGGATAATCCCCTCTCCGGGGTTGCGGCAAAGGGTGGCTATAGTCGCCTGACTATCCGCAAGCTGATGCTCCTCAAGAGCACCGGTATCCGCCATGCGTTGATGACGATGATGCGGGTCTTCGGGGTCCGCCCCTCCTTCTCCCTCTTTGGCATCGATTCGATCGTCTGGTTCTTCGAGACGAGCCAGGCGAGCGAGGGGGTGCTGGAGGCGATGTGTGCCCGCCTCAAGGAGGAGTTCGCCCTCGAGTCGATCGAGGTCGATGGCGGGTATGCCATCCTGGGGGTTGTGGGCGCCGGTGTCAACAGCGATCCCTCATTGATCGGCAGCGTCTCCTGTGCATTGCAGAGCGAGAAGATCCCCATCCATTTCCTGAACTATGGCAGCAGTGACACGTCCCTGCTCATCGGCGTGGCTGAAGAGTCGGCCAAGGAGGCTACCATCGCCCTCTATCGGGCGCTATTTGCCTAGCCTCTCATTGCCTGTTTTGTATTTCTTTCGTAATCTTATAGGAGACAGAGCTCTGTCTCCTATCTTCTTTTGAGGTTAATTCAGTGTTCACAGTTGAATCGTTGTCGTTGGCTGCCATTATTTTTGTGGCGCGTGTGTGTGACGTCTCGTTGGCAACCATCCGCCATGCGATGATTATCCGAGGCAAGCGGCTCGTGGCCTTCTGGGTGGCATTCTTCGAGATGCTGATCTGGGTCTTCGCCGTCTCCAAGGTGCTCGGTGATCTCTCCGCCCCGATCACCGCCTTCGCCTTTGCCCTGGGCTTTGCCACCGGTACCTTCGTCGGTATCACCCTCGAGGGCAAACTGAAGATCGGGGACCAGGCGGTCAAGGTCTTCTCCAGCATCGGGGGAGAGGTGGCCAAGGAACTTCGGGACAACGGCTTCAGGGTCACCGAGTTCTCCGGCAAGGGGCGTGATGGTGAGGTGACCCTCCTCTTTGTCCAGGTGAGGCGGCGTGATGCGCAGAAGGTGCTCAAGATATCGCGGGCGATCGACCCCAAAAGCTACCTTGTCGTCGAGGATATCCGATGGCGAGAGAATGCATGATGTACTGCGAATCTGATCGCGAGCGATGAAAAACCGGCCTGAAAAGGCCGGTTTTCTATAGAAGGAAGTCCTCTTACTTGATCACGTGTTCAGTGTCAATGTCGAAGAACTTCGCCTTTGCCATGTCAGGAATCAAGCTGATCTTCGTATCCGGTGTGGGTACGAGGGTCGGGTCGATCTTTCCGATGACCTGGCTCTTGCTGGTTGCGATGTAGACGTGGGTCTCACTTCCGAGCGGCTCCACGACACTGACGGTCCCGTCGATGGTCTCACCATCGTTCGCGGTGTTGCTGAAGACGACGTCCTCGGGGCGGATACCGAAGGTAACGCTCTTTCCGACGTAGGGGGTCAGCAACTTCTTCTGTGCTGCATTGACCTTCAGGCGGAAGGTACCCTCGTTTACGTAGATGTCGGAGCCATCGGCCTCGACAACAGTCTCGAGGAAGTTCATCGGAGGAGAGCCGATGAAGCCGGCGACGAACTTGTTGGCGGGCTCGTTGTAGAGTTCAAGCGGTCCACCGATCTGCATGATGACACCGAACTTCATCACGACGATGACGTCAGCCATGGTAAGGGCCTCGACCTGGTCGTGGGTTACGTAGATCATCGTTGCCTTGAGGCGGTTGTGCAGGGAGGAGATCTCTGCCCTCATCTGGACGCGCAGCTTGGCGTCAAGGTTGGAGAGCGGCTCGTCAAAGAGGAAGACCTTCGGCTGGCGAACGATTGCCCGTCCGACTGCAACACGCTGGCGCTGTCCACCGGAGAGGGCCTTGGGCTTGCGGTCGAGCAGTTCCTCGATCTCGAGCATCTTTGCGGCTTCGCGCACACGCTGGTCGATCTCTTCTTTGGGGAACTTGCGGATCTTCAGACCGAATGCCATGTTGTCATAGACGGTCATGTGGGGGTAGAGGGCGTAGTTCTGGAAGACCATTGCGATGTCCCGATCCTTGGGAGGGACGTCGTTAACGAGCTTCCCATCGATGTAGAGCTCGCCGCTTGTGATGTCTTCCAAGCCTGCTACCATGCGAAGGGTCGTGGACTTTCCACAACCGGACGGTCCTACGAGGACGACGAACTGGCGGTCTTCGATGTCGATGTTGACACTGTCGACTGCCTTGACACCACCGTCGTAGACCTTGGTGATGTTTTTCAGTTGTACTGTGGCCATAAATGCCTCCATTTATTTTATCTATGAGTACTGTACTGCACCGTGCCGCGAGTGTCAAACATAATGGCCGGTGTATTATAGAGCGAAAATACCAACTCTTGCCTTTACATCCAACGCCTATTTTGCTAGGATAGCCAAAGAAAAGCGCTAGTAGCACAATGGTTAGTGCTCGTGCTTCCCAAGCATGAGACGGGGGTTCGATTCCCCTCTAGCGCTCTGCCCCCCAGGATAGCTCTTGGGGGGCTTTTTTTTGGTACCTGGAGAGAGAACAATCCGGGGCCTCTCAGACCCCGGATTGCAGATCACAAAGACCGTTGTTACTTGTAGACGACGATCGCCTTCTCCTCCATCACCCGGAAGGTGAAGGACTCGGTGGCAAAGAGGGTGACCTCCTTGGTGTCATGGCTCTCATAGCCGAGGGTGTAATCCATCCCCAGGGTGAGCTCGAGGTTCTCATCGTCATAGGGGATGAGGATGGCCCCGTCGAGACAGGTGGAGAGGACGACACTGCCCCCGATCATCCGCTCGACCCGGTCAAAGAGGCTCATCGGATGGGTCTCGCTGTTGAGTTTCACCCAGGCATCCTTGCCGACCACCAGGGAGTAGGGGCCATGGATGTGGGCTGCCTTTAGGAGGAGCATCCCCTGGGCAATCGAGGCGAGGATGGTGTTGGCATCCCCTCCGAAGTTCAGCGTCTTGTGGGCACTCGCCTCCTTAAGACCGGTGATCCCACCCTTTGCGTAGCCGTTGTAGATGGCGTTCTCCTCAAAGAGGGCGAGCTTCTCCAAGGCGCTGTCCATCGCATCGAAGTCGATGTCCTTCGCCCCGCGGGCGAGGTTGTCGAGCTCCCACTTGTTGAGGGTGAAGCGGATGCGTGCCTCGGTCAGGGGCCTGACGGTGTAGACACCGCTCTTCACCTCACCGTCATCGACGAGGTTCAGCCGCCCCTCGCTGATAACCGTGAAATCGAGCCCCTTCGGTCCCTGCACATTGACGACCTTTCGTGCGCTGAGCCGGGAGAGCAGGACCTCCCTGGCACGACTTTCAATCTCTGCCCACGCCTCGTTCGAGAGGGGGGCCAGTTCACGCTTGAACATATCCATGACAACCTCCTACTTTAGTGTCCCAATGCCCAGCGAAGAGCCTGGCTTCGACTCGAAGGCAGCCTCCCCATCCTCCAACGCGGTGATGGATCCACTGGTAAAGAGGTAGGTCCTCAACTCTTCGTCCCACGTATCCATGTTACGCCTGAGCCATTCGATGGTCATGGCGGCGTGCTCGATCTCCTCGTCACGGTTATGGGCCATGATGGCCTTGAGCTCGGGGTCGGTGGTGGTATGAACGCGCTGGTTATACCAGTTCACCGCCTCGATCTCCTCCTTGAGGCTCGTGATGGCCCGGGAGATATCCCTCGTTTTCTCATCAAGGGCGTCATACGGTTCAGTATACGGCATAGAATCCTCCTCGTTGATACTCCCTACATGGTAAACCTGATGAATTGAGAAAGATAGTGGTGTGTTTGAAAATCCTGGAAGAGAACAACGGCTTGAACGTCGTGTACTGGTTTAGGTGGGAAAAGAGCCTTGAATTGTTCCTAAAAGAGTAGAGAAACTAGTACCCTAAGCCAAAAAATTAAAATATTAGTATTTTAAAAAATAGACTGTAAGAGTACAAACCTTAACTAATGGTGCCTATTAGTACTAATTAGTTGCAAATAATCGATATTGTAGGATTGTGCAAGCTGTACTATACTTTCGGTACAGAATAGTCTCTTGGTTTTGTACACTTCTAAGGAGTTGTAATGGCGCTGAAGTTCAAGTCCGTTTTTTCCTTGATGCAAACGAAAATCATCTCCGGCCAGTGGCCCGAGGGGCACAAGATTCCCACCGAGATGGAGCTCTGTGAGCAGTATGGGGTCAGCAGGGTAACGATTCGGCGGGCACTGGAGGGGTTGGTCGACCGGGGCTATTTGGTCAGGACGAGGGGGCGGGGCTCGTATGTACAGTTCCAGCGCTCCCTCATCAGTCCGGACCCCATCGCACCGCTGGAAGATGATTCTCTTGGTATGTACAAGTTCCTGAAGCGAGATCTCATCGAAGCCACCGCCGTTGATGTGGAGGAGCTCGGCCTCAGCGGTGACGAAGGGGAGCAGCGTGTATGGCACCTGCGCACCCTTCACCTCATCGATTCGGTTCCCTCTATCCTCAGTGACTACTACGTCTCCCCGCTCTTCGGCTCGTTCATAGGAGACCTGGGGGAGGAGAGCCCACTCTCCTTCCTTGAATTGATAAGCCGCGCCACTGGCCAGCAGTGCCACTTCACCTCCTGTCGCCTCGCTGCCATCATTGCATCGGATGAAATACAGACGCTTTTTGGTAATCAGGGCCAGTCTGCGAATCTCTGGTGCAGGGGGTATTGCTCACTCGAGGATGGCACCCCCATCGCACGCTGTTCGAATATTCTCAATGGGCTCCAGTATGAGTTTTCCATTGATGGAGGAGAGGCGACGCCCCTGACATAAATGTACCTATCTAATCAAAAGACTGGACGCTTCCTTGTGTTTCCCATGCCATTAGGGTATATCTGTATCTGAACGAACTGAACTAATGGAGAAACCACAATGGAACGAACGATCGTCCGAATGCTACACGAGGCTGCTCAAAAATATCCTACGCGTACGTACACCAATACGAGAGGTGATGAGGGGTGGATCGCCTCCACGTTCACCGAGACCGACCGGTCCTCCGATTATGTTGCTGCATACCTTATCAATCGGGGCTTCAAGGCCGAGGAGACCCTTGCCATTCTCAGCGAGGGCAAGGGGGCATGGGTAACTTGTGAACATGGGGTCATCAAGGCCCGGATGATCTCCGTTCCCCTCTCCATCAAGTTGACCAGTGACGAGATCGCGTTCAGGGTCAACCACAGCGAGGCGGTGGCCATCGCCGCAGCCGATGGCACCGGTACCCAGACCATTGTCTTCGCCAGCAACCTGGCCGGCCAGGCACTGAACCTCAACACCGTCTCCCTGAACGAAAGTCTGATCTTCGACATGACTCAGGCCAACGGCCTGACGCTGACCGGTGGCACCATCACCCTGGCTGGCGGAACCACGCAGGTCTTCAACGTCGGCTTCGGCCACACGGCGACGATTT
>CALFMX010000156.1 GCA_937902565.1 uncultured Spirochaetales bacterium | reverse complement strand
CGTATGAATACATTCCCTTCTCCTTGTTGAGTCCAGGAAAATGTCTTCACCCCCAAATGATCGTGAGTATTTCCCTATTCTGGTCGTAATAGGAAAGGGACACTTGCAACATGTGTCCCATCGAACCTATCTTCTTGTCAACACAACAGACAAGGAGTTCAACGGAGAATGTTGAAAATGTCCCAGATAGAGAATATCAAGAACATGTACAGAGAAGGAAGTACCGTAGCCGAGATCAAGGAAGTGACTGGCTATGATCGCAAGACGATAGACAAATACATCAAAAAAGATGATTTTAGCCTGAGTGTGGATGATGTGGCCAAGCAAGCACGGCCGAGTAAGTTGGATCCGTACAAACCAATCATCGATGATCTTTTGGAAAAGCAAAAGGACTATTATCACAAGCAGCGGTTCACCGCCACAAGGATGCACCGTTACTTGGTTGACGAGCTGGGGATCGCTGAGCTGAGCCGTTCCTACATTCTCGTCAGAAAGTATATGAAGGCACGAAAGAACGAGCAGCGGCGCAACAATGGCCCGGGTACCCTGAAGTTGGTATGGCATCCCGGGGAGGCCCAGGTGGATTTTGGGCAGGCCGATTTTATCGATACCGACGGAAAATACGTGAGAAAGCACTACCTGGTCATCTCTTTTCCGTACAGCAATGTCTCCATCTATGAGATTCTTCCCGGTGAGAACGGAGAGTGCGTCTGCCAAGGCCTGCTGGACTTCTTTGAGTTCATCGGTGGTGTCCCCGCAGTGATCGTATTTGACAATGCCACGGGCATTGCCAAGCGGCTGTGCAATATCGTCCAGCAATCGGAGCTGTTTACCCGATTCAGGCTCCACTACGGCTTTGTTGCCCGCTTTGCGAACGTACGTGCAGGCCATGAGAAGGGCAATGTCGAGAACAAAGTCGGCACATTGAGAAGAAATCTCCTCAGCCCTCCATTGAAGCTCTCCCATCCCTTGTGGGACTTCAACCGGGATGTCATGATCCCCCAGTCCTTCTCATTCCGTCTGGACGAGCAGCATTACGAAAAAGGAATGAGTGGGAGGGAGCTTTTCGAGGAGGACAGGGAAAGGCTCCACCGGTTGCCTGACAAGCCATTCCATGTCGCTTCCATTGTCGCGATGCGCTCCAATTCCACAGGCAGCCTGGTACTTGATAATGGCCATACCTATGTGTTGGGCCCTGCCCATGCCAATGAATCGGTATTGGTCTCAAAGGGGGCATGGGAGATAGCGGTACACAGCTCAGAGGGTTCTTTCATCAAAGCAATGCCTCGCTCGTATGGGAAGGATCCTACCACCTACTATGACATTGAGGCGTTGCTTGGAGCAAGCGTACATAAGCCCAATGCCTGGCCAAACAGCCCGGTGCGCCAAGTAATGGAGGATGGGGGATTCAAGCAATATTTGGACGAGGTGGAGGGCAGGCAAAGGAGCCGGGGCCTGTACATGCTCAGTGAGTGCGCTGAGCAATTTGGGTTCGGCGTAGCCTCGGTGGCTGCCAACAAACTTTGTGTCGACGGCAAGGTCCCAACCAAAGATGACCTGACGGTCCTTTGCAACAGGATGGTGAATTTCCCCCTGGAGGCAAGCGAGAATGCAACCGGTGTCGATCTGAGTGTCTATGATGCACTGCTGCAGCATGACAGGAGGCCTGGGGCATGATGAACACCACTCAAAAGAAACAACGTCCCATAGAGATGGAGTTGGAAGCCCAGATGAGGAAATTCTTTTTCTCAAGGCAGAGCATCGTCGAGGCTACGGAGAAAGGGACCCCGAGGCAATTGGAATATCTTCATCGAATCCTTGATGGGGAGCTGCGGCTGAGGGCAGAGGCACGGAAGACCCGTATGGTCCGTGGTGCCGGGTTCCCGAGCATCAAGAGCATGGATGACTATGATTTCTCCCATGTCACCTTTCCCACCCTCATGGGCAAGGAAGATGTGCTGTCCCTGCAGTTCATCGAACAAAAGCACAGCCTTATCTTCTATGGCATCTGTGGCAGTGGCAAAACCATGCTTTCGGTGGCGTTGGGCATCATTGCGTGCAACAAGGGCTACAAAGTGAAGTTCATGACCATGAACCACCTCATAGCTCGCCTGATGAAAGCCCGGTCCGAGGAATTGCTGGAGCGATTCTTGCTGGATCTGAAGAAGCTGGACCTACTCATCATCGATGAATGGGGTTACTGCCAGATTGGTCGGGAAGAGGCACAGCTGTTGTTCAGGGTCATCGCTGACAGCTATGAGACAAAGTCATTGATCGTGACCACAAACCTGCCCTTCAGTGAATGGGGCAAGCTGATGACCGACGAACAACTGGCGACAGCCATCATTGACCGACTGGTTCATTATGGGCACCTCATTGATACAGGAAACCGAGACTGGCGGCTTGAGAACTCATTGATGAGAGGCCAGGTGGGTAAGATTGTGACGAATAAAGGAGGAGACTCAATGTAAAAAGGAAGCCTTTTTGGTCCAACGATCAAAATAGGGAATTCCTACGATCATTTTGTCCATTTTAGCTTGACCAAACACACTCGGCGGCAACGACGAAGGGACGGCGGGCAAGGGATGGGTCGTGGGCCTGGGCTATGGCGGCGGGGTAGTCGACGATGTTGACGTGGATGATCGCCGCCTCACCCATTGCGTGCCTCCCAGAGCTGCACAAGACGCCGGGCATTGGCGACTGCCTGTCCCCCCCGATGGTTGTTGAAGTAGACGAGGGTGCGTCCAGCCTGCTGGGAGAGGGCTGCGAGGCGCTCTGTGATCGAGGAGAGCTCCGCCTCGCTGTAGAGGTAGTCGTAGCGGCTTGCCGCATCGCTGCCCCACCACGTCTCCCGATTGCGTCCGTGGAGGCGCAGGTACGCCAGGTTTGAAGTGATGACATCCATCATCGGGGGATTGCCCTCGACGGCGGGCAGGTCGAGGCAGGCGAACGCGACGTCCCGCTCTCGCAGTGCATCGAGGGTGCGGTTGTTGTACCAGCGGCTGCTGCGGAACTCGACTGCCAGGGGCAGGCCGTTGAGGTTCTTGAGGAGGGCGTCGAGGTAGCGGCGGTTGTCGATTTCGTAGTGGAAGGAGGCGGGGAACTGCAGGAGCACCGCATCGAGGACGCCCTCCTTGACCAGCGGCTCGAGGGCACGGTAGAAGCGGGCGCTCTCCGCCCTCCAGCTTCCGGTCTCTCCCTGGTGGGTCATGCTCCGGTGTGCCTTGATCGAGAAGCGGAGGGTGGGGGCGCTCTGGTGCATCATGGCGAGCTGGGTCGCCTCGGGCATCCGGTAGTAGCTGAAGTTCAGCTCGACGGTGTTGAAGTGCTGGGCATAGTAGGAAAGGTACTCACCCTGTTGGGTCCCTTCTGGATAGAAGGGACCGACCCATTCGGTGTAGCTATAGCCTGATGTTCCGATCAAAACAGTGCTCATACCTCAGGTATACTATATATGTGTTAAGTACTCAAGAGAAAAGAGAGGGTTTTATTGTTGATAATAACTGTTATCAATAAAGAATAGGTATTGATATCTGGTGGATATATGGTATATTGTACTCAACAATACTTCATGTAAAGGAGATACTATGAGTGACAGAGATGGACGGGATAGCACCCAAAAGAAGCCGTTGACCTCGACCAGTGGTCGACCGATAGCACAGAACGAGAACATCCAGACAGCGGGCAGACGTGGGCCGGTTACGCTGCAGGATACGTGGTACCTCGAGAAGATGGCCCACTTCGACCGCGAGGTGATCCCTGAGCGGCGGATGCACGCCAAGGGAAGCGGAGCCTTCGGCACCTTCACCGTGACCAAGGATATCACACACTGGACGAAGGCTTCGGTCTTCAGCGCGGTGGGCAAGAAGACCGATCTCTTTGTCCGCTTCTCCACCGTCGCCGGGGAGCGTGGGGCAGCCGATGCCGAGCGCGATATCCGCGGCTTTGCCATCAAGTTCTACACCGATGAGGGCAACTGGGACCTGGTGGGCAACAACACCCCGGTCTTCTTCTTCCGTGACCCGATGCTCTTCCCCGACCTCAACCACGCGGTCAAGCGCGATCCCCGCACCAACATGCGCAGCGCGCAGAACAACTGGGACTTCTGGTCGATGCTGCCTGAGGCGCTGCACCAGGTGACCATCACGATGGGGGATCGCGGCATTCCCAAGACCTACCGTCACATGAACGGCTACGGCTCGCATACCTACTCGTTCATCAATGCACAGAACGAGCGCGTCTGGGTGAAGTTCACCCTGAAGACCGAGCAGGGGATCGAGAACCTCACCGACTGCGAGGCGAGCAAGCTGGTCGGCAGCGACCGCGAGAGCCACCAGAGGGACCTCTTCGATGCAATTGAGCGTGGTGAGTTCCCCCGCTGGCGCGTCTATGTGCAGATCATGACTGAGGAGCAGGCCAATGGGATGAAGGACAACCCCTTCGACCTGACCAAGGTCTGGTACCAGGGTGACTACCCGCTGCACGAGGTAGGGGTGATGGAGCTCAACCGCAATCCGGACAACTACTTCCTCGACGTCGAGCAGGCCGCCTTCAACCCGGTCAACAAGGTGCCGGGCATCAGCTGGTCGCCCGACCGGATGCTGCAGGGCCGCCTCTTCTCCTACGGGGATGCCCAGCGCTACCGCCTGGGGGTGAACCACTACCAGATCCCGGTCAACCGCAGCAGGGTGGAGACCAACCACTTCCACCGCGACGGGGCGATGCGGGTCGACTCCAACTTCGGTGGGTCGGTGCACTACAACCCCAACTCCTACGGGATGTGGGCGGAGAATCGAGGCCTGACCGAGCCCTCCTATGATGGCGGCGGACCGGTCGACCACTACGACTACCGCGAGGATGACCACAACTACTACGAGCAGCCGGGCAAGCTCTTCAACCTGATGGGCAAGGAGGAGCAACAGCGCCTCTTTGACAACACCGCCCGCAACATGGAGGGGACGACCCTGGTAGTGAAGAAGCGCCATATCCGCCACTGCTACCTGGCAGACCCCGCCTACGGTGAGGGGGTTGCCAAGGCCCTTGGCATCGACATCGCTGATGTGGATATGAACGACACCTACGGTGCACGTGCATAATCGATCGAACGGGGGCGGCTTCTGAGGAAGCGGCCCCCGATTACCCTCTCCTCTTTGCTTCCCTGTACCCTTTTTCTCCCTCGTTTGCTGTACCGGTGCTCACGCCGGTAGTCCCTCCTTCGCTTTTTGCTTTTCTCAACTTGCAACTGGCGTCCCCTTCAGCCATACTTGGCACACGTGAGGGGAGGGTCTGTGTACAAGGGTATATTCTTCTGTGATGTCGATGGGACCATTTTACCGCATGGGGACAAGGCTGTCTCAGCCTCCTTTTTTGACCTGGTGCGTGAGGTGTGTGACCG
>CALFMX010000155.1 GCA_937902565.1 uncultured Spirochaetales bacterium | reverse complement strand
TAGAAATATTCTTTATATTTCTAGATCTTTGTCTTGACAGAGGGCTTAGCTCCGTTGACCAGATGTTTGAGCGCCATGGCAGGGAAGCCGCTCATGGCGATGCCGGCGGTGTGGCTCACTGCCCAGGTACCACCGACGCTGATCATGTAGCCGTGGAAGTTGGATTTGAAGGGTTGCGGCTCCTTGGCCTTGAGGCCGAGCTCGCTCTTCACGGTGTAGATGATGGAGTTGGCTGCAGTCTTTGCCGTCTGCTCAGCTGCCTCGACGATCTGGGGCACTGCACGGTTGTCCTCAAGGAACCACATGCCATCACCGACGACGTAGACGTTCTCGTGGTCGGGGCTCTGCATGAACTCATTGACGAGCTTGCGTCCGATCTTCCCATCGGTGATGGGCAGCTTCTCGCAGAACTCGGTGCCGCGGATGCCGCAGGTCCAGACCAGGGTATCGGTCTTGATCTCGACACCATGCCGGGTCACGAAGCCATCGGCGTTGACCTGGGTGATGAGGCTGTTGAGCATCACCTCGACGCCCTTCTTTTCCAGATAGGCAAACGCCTTCGCCCTCGGCCCCTCTCCGAGCATGCTCAGGATGTTCCCCATTGCCTCGGCGAGGATGAGGCGGACCTCCTTCTTGTGGTCGATGCCATTCTCCTTGCAGAGGATCGGCAGCCACTCGAGGAGCTCACCGACCATCTCGACACCGGTGAAGCCGCCACCGGCGACAACGAAGGTGAGCATCTGTTGCCGTTTGACGGGATCAAACACCCGGGCGGCCTCGCGCACCGTGCTCTCGATATGGCTGCGCAGCCTGACTGCGTCATCGAGGCTCCAGAGGTAGTATGCATGCTCCTTGACACCAGGGATATTGAAATCTGCAGTCTCCGCCCCGGTGGCGATGATCAGCTGGTCGTAGGGGTAGGAGCCCACGCCGCCGGTGAGCTGCTGTCCTTTGAAGTCGATGTCAATGATGGTGTCACGGACCACGTTGACCATCCGTCCACTGAATATGCGGTCAAACGAGATTTTTACCGACGACTCGGGTACTCGGTTCCCTGCCACTTCATGTAGCTCTGTCATCAAGATATGGTGCCGATTTTTATCGATCAAGGTAATCTCTACCTTATCCTGGTGGCGTTTGAAGGCTTTGTGCAGCGCTTTGGCAGCATGCACTCCAGCATAGCCTCCGCCAAGTACCACAATGCGTTTTTTCTCCATAATTCCTTCCTTGAGCCCGAGACTTCCAAGGGCTAGCAATCAGTGGTGGTGACAAGACTTCTCTTGTTACAAACCAACGGCACTCTAGCATACAACTAGGATATAGTGCAATTGTTTTCTTTTTATCGAAACCATTCTTCCATACTTTTGCCAATTACGCTAGCCTGGGCCCCTATAATCGTTCAAACACTGGGCCAACACAAAAATTGGGGAAAAATCATGGTGATTAAAACAGGATTGTGGTACTGTGCTTTTCAATATCTTATAAAAATTATGGGAATAATTAGATATATTGATGTACATTCTAGGGTTTTGAGAGCTTAATACATATATAACAATAAAATAAATACATTTTATGACAATATTGCATAAATGTCTAAAGTAGGTATAGTATCGAATATATTCTGATCTTCAGAGAGGAGCGTGTTCATATGAAAAAGCAATGTTCGACTGTCTTTTTGGCAGGTATGTTACTAGTCTTGATCGTGGTAGCCACCGGTTGTTCAAAAACAGAATCCAAGGTGAGTACTCCCCCCACAGCAGTAAAAACAGCTGTTTCTCCTACTATAACACCCATTTTGGGTACATATGAGGATGGAATCTACTTTGCCATGGAGGATGACTTCGATGACTCGGGATGGAAGGGGACAGTCACTGTCACCGTTTCGGGAGGAAGGATCACTGCTGCTGACTGGAGTGGGGTGAATGCCAACGGTGGGGTGGACAAGAAAGCTTATGATAATGGTGGGCGATACAACATGGTACGGTATGCCCAGGCACGTGCTGAGTGGTCTGTGCAGGCGTCTGATGTTGAGGACTACCTGGTCACACACCAGAAACTCGGCACCGTCGATGAGATCGCCAGTGTCTCGATCAGCACCGATTCCTTCAATACCTTGGTGGAGAAGGCCCTCAACGCCGGCCCGGTCGGGCGTGGTCCCTACACCGATGGCGCCTATAGTGCCATCGCCGATACCTATGAGAGCGACTGGAAGGAGTTTGTGTCGCTGACCGTCATCAACGGTCGTATCGCCGGGGCGTACTGGAGTGGCCTGAACAACAAGAACGAGGAGAAGAAGGCGTACGACAGGGCAGGGCGGTACAATATGGTGAAGTACGGCAACGCCCGCGCCGAGTGGTACCAGCAAGCCGGCGATGTAGAGTCGTATCTGGTCAAGCACCAGAGGGGCGGGACCGTCGATGAGATCGGCAGCGTCTCGATCCATGTCGACTCCTTCGATGCCCTGGTGGCCAAGGCCCTTGCCAATGGCCCGGTCGCCCTCGGCCCCTATGCTGACGGTACCTACGCTTCAGGTGCCGATGCATACGACAACGGTGGCTGGAAGAGCAGCGTCTCCCTCTATGTGCACAATGGCAATATTATCAACGTCTACTACAGCGGTGTGGACAAGGATGGGAGGGACAAGCAGACCGTTGCCGCCGAAGGTGGCTACGGGATGATCAAGGCGAGCGGGATCGGCAAGGAGTGGCATGAGCAGGCACAGGCTGTCGAGGCATACCTGATCAAGACCCAGGACCCCAAGAGGATCACCATCAAGAGCGATGGCCACACCGATGATATCGCCGGTGCCTCGATGACGGTCTCGGACTTCTTCACCTTGGCCCAGAAGGCCCTTGCCGCGGGGCCGAAGAAGTAGGCTGCCACCAAGTGCATCTGCCGGTATGAAAGGCTTGACCCCATGCGCTGCATGGGGTCAAATATCTCTATGGACGTACTATCGACGATCGACCTCTCGGCGTTTTTGGCCTTTGCGATTATCAGCGGCTATACCCCGGGTCCCAATACCATCTCAAGCGCGTCGATGGGGCTCACCTACGGGTACCGGCGGACGATTCCCTACCACCTGGGCATCGGGTCCGGCTTCTTCCTCCTGATGATCGCCAGCGCTCTGGTGGCATCGGCGATCAAGACGTTGCTGCCCGGCCTCATCCCCGTTCTCACCGTCCTCGGCTCCCTCTACATCCTCTACCTCGCTGTCCATATGGTGCGCTCCTCCATCTCCCTGGCATCGACGATGCCCGAGCCCCTGGGCTTTGGCCGGGGGATGCTCCTCCAGCTCTTCAATCCCAAGGCGCTCCTGATGGGTTTGACGATCTATTCGACCTTCCTGGTCAGCCTGCCCACCACGATCTTCTGGAGGGGGGCAAGCGCCCTCTTCCTTGCCATCCTCATGTATGGGTCGGTTACCCTCTATACCCTCTTTGGGGCGGCACTGCTCAAATTCCTTACCTCGAAGAGGGTGGGATCGGCCATCAACATCGTGTTGTCCCTCGCCTTGGTCTATACGGCTATCACGTTGGTATGGCCGTTGATACAACCAAGGCTCTAGGAAACCCCTATACAAGAAGAGCGGCCCCATCCTTGGATGAAGCCGCTCAGCTGCGGTAGACTGGACTTGAACCAGCACAAGATTTCTCCCACTAGCACCTCAAGCTAGCGTGTCTACCAATTCCACCACTACCGCAGAAAGGTGAACGGGACAACCATACAACAACGCTGTTGTTTGAGTCAAGCCCTTTTTTGAAAAGGGCTCGACTTAGGGTGCCATGGGCCACTCTCTCATCTTCTAGCGATTGCTCGAATGTCTACTCCACTTCACACAAGAGGCTAGAATACGTGTTTCGCCTTCAATTGTTTGCTGATGGTACTCCACGAACCGCGTTGCTGAAGCGTTACGCGATCTGCACTCTCTACGCCAACGACATCCCCTGTCCCATCAACGATATTGTACCGCCACCGGTGTTGGCAAAGGCAATGACTGTTTGATGATTGCAGGAGTATACGCTCGCTTCAATGCACCCGTCGCGCTTTTAGAAAACAGATCGAGTACCCTTTGTTCTGATCACATTCTGATACTATCCTGATCATTTTTGTCAACGAATAGTATCAGAATGGATGGGGGACTCCCTATAGAAGGGCTTCGAACTGGTCGATCAGCGATTCAAAGCTCCTGATCGCCTCCCTGACCGGATCTGGGGTGGACATATCAACCCCAGCCTCCTTCAGCGATTCAATCGGGTATTTGCTCCCTCCGCTTGCAAGGAAGGCGAGGTATTGGTCGCGCTCCTTCACGCCGCCCTCCATGACTTTCTTCGAGAGGGCGATGGCTGCCGAGAGGCCGGTGGCGTACTTGTAGACGTAGAAGGGGGAGTAGAAGTGGGGGATGCGCAGCCCCTCGAGGTCACTCGTCTCAAGGAAGGTCACCTGCGGCCCGAAGTAGGCACGCTGCAGGGCCCCATACTCCTCCCTGATCATCTTCAGTGTCACTGGCTCGCCCGCCTCCGCCTTGGCATGGACGTTCATCTCGAATTCGGCGAACATCGTCTGTCTGAAGAGGGTGGCGACCATATCGTCGATCTGCTTGGCGATGATGAACGCCTTCATCCGGTCATCCTTGGCCGTATCGATCAGGTAACGGGCCACCAGCTGCTCGTTGAAGGTCGAGGCGACCTCTGCCTCGAAGATGGTGTAGTCGTAGTGGAGGAAGGGGTTGTTCTTGCTGCTGTAGTAGCTGTGCATCGAGTGGCCCCCTTCGTGGGCGACGGTGAAGAGGTCGCGCAGCACGTCCTCCTTGTAGTTGAGCAGGATGTAGGGCTTGCCGGTGAAGGAGCCGCTGCTGAAGGCGCCGCTGCGCTTGCCCTTGTTCTCATAGCGGTCTACCCACCGCTCGGTGGTCAGCCCGTCGGTGAGCGTCTTCACATAGTCGTTTCCCAGCGGCTTGAGGGCCTCTGCGATGATGGCGACGGCCTCCTCATACGGTGTATGTGCCTTGATACCGTCCACCAGCGGGACATAGACATCCCAGTGCCCGAGTGTCTCCAGGCCCAACGCCTTGGCACGCAGGGCGTAGTAGCGATGGAGGGTGGGGAAGGCTTCGTGGACGCTCTCGATGAGGTTGTCATAGACGGCAAGCGGCACATCGTCGCCGTAGAGGGGCATCGCCCGGGCACTCTCGTAGCCGCGTGCACGGCTGCGGAAGAGGTCCTGTTTGACCTGCCCCTCATAGAGGCGGCCCAGGGTATGCTTGTGTGCGTCATAGACGCCGTAGAACTGTGTATAGGCCCTCTTTCTCAGATCTCCATCATCACTCATCAGGAAGGAGGAGAGGGTCGACTGGCTCAATGGCTTGCCATCGACCGATCCGAAGTCGAAGTCGACGTTGGTCAGGTCACTGAAGACCGTGCGGGCTGTGGACGCTGCGTCGGACTGCATCGCCAGCAGCCGCTCCTCACGCTCACTGAGGGTATAGGGCTTCAGGTGGCGTGCCTTCCTGATGAAGACAGCATAGTCAGAGAGGGCGGGGTCATCCAGGTAGGAGGCGATCGTCTCGTCGTCGATCTCCATCAGCTCGACGCCGAAGAAGGCGAGGGCGGTGGAGAGGCGGGCAAGGGCGTCACCGGAGAGGGAGTACATCCGTGTGGAGTCACTGTTGGCGGCATCGGTGGCCCAGGTGAGGAAGGCGTAGGTGTGGAGGCGCTCCATCAGTTGCATCGTCTCGCTGTACCACGCAATTGCGTTGACAAAGGACTCTTTGCCTTTGAGAAGGCTGCCCTTCAGGGAGGCCGCCTCGACGATGCGCCCCTCGATCTCGTCTTTTGCCCGTTCCCAGGCGTCTACGCTCTCATAGAGGCTCCCCAGGTCCCAGGTATCCTCTACTCTCTGTTCGTTTCGTTCCATTATCTTCATAGTTCTATCTCCTCCAAGATGGTTTTCATGCGTCGTGATGCCACGCCACGGTGGCTGTATCGATCCTTCTCGCCTTCGGCGAGGGTGGCCATAGGGGCCCCGACCGCCTCGACGATGAAGACCGGGTCGTAGCCGAAGCCGGTGCTGCCGCTCGCCTCGAAGGCGATGAATCCGTCGACGTGTTCGCATACGGTATAGATGCGGTGTTCATTGACCACCAGGGCCAGGGCGCAGACGAAGTGAGCACTCCGCTCTTCGAGGGTGGTGAGGTGGGAGAGGTTCTTCAAGAGGTATTGGTTGCGCTCTCCGCTCTCGAGCAATGTTCCGTCAGGTTTCTGCCCATAGCGGGCGGTACGGACCCCAGGCCCCCCACCAAGTGCATCGACACAGAGACCGCTGTCGTCTGCCAGGACGACCCACCCTGCGGGGGCGAGGGGCCGGAGGGCCATCGCCTTGTCCAGTGCATTCTCGGTGAACGTCTCCTTCGTCTCCTCGAAGTCAAAGGCCAGGGAGAGGTCACGGGGGAGGGCGATGGTATGGGTATCAAAGATACGGGAGAACTCCTCCCGTTTATGGTCATTGTTGGATGCCAGCAGGATCTTCATGTACTCAAGGATACTCATTGCCACCGGTCTCGTCCATATAGGATTGGAGAAGTCGGCGGATATAGTAGACCGAACTGTCCACCGTCCCCTTGGGGATTCCCAAGATCCGGCTCGCTTCGTTGTGGGTCAGGGCCATCTCCTGCTCACGGATCTTGGTCACCTTGGCCTTGTAGACCCCTGCCGTCCACTCTCGCAGGGCCCTGAGCCGCTCGAGCTCCTCCTCTTCGGTCTCTCCATCGATCTGCGCCTCGATCTCCAGGAGCCGGCGAAAGTGACGGTTGCTCACCGCCTCAAACTCCTCTCGGCAGTGTCGCTTCTTCTCAAGAAGGATCTCGGCGGTGGCAAGGTAGGTGGAGAGGCAGGTACGGTCGACGCCCAACAGGAGGGAGAGCTCATCGAGGAGGTGGGTGTTGGCCATGTCGGGGCAGAGGGTGAGGACGATGAGGAGGCGCCGGCGATTGGTCTCCTTGAGAAAGAGCGCCTGCAGCTGCTCGCTGATCGCAGGAGAACTCCGTTCGGGGGGCCTGGCTTCGGATGTGAGCAGTTGGTTGAAGAGGGCGGGGAGGTTTTCGATATCGAGGGTTGCCGGATCACACGACGGGCCATAGGGGTATTCGCTCTCTCCCGTCATGCTGGAGGAGTCATCATCATAGGCGTAAGGCTGGCTCTTGATGAGGAGCCGCTCCTTGTGGGCCCGCTCGCGCTGTTGGGCGATGTAGTAGCGGCTCCGCTGGCGGACCACCTGGCTGAGGTAGCCGAGGTAGGAGAGCCTGCCGGTGCGGAAGGTCGTGATGTAGTGGTCTATGGCATCCCAGCAGAAGAAGAGGAAGGACGCGCACTCCTCCTCGTCGAGCACGTGGAGGTGGGAGGGCAGCTCGTAGAGCAACTGTTGGGTCTTCTCGTGCACGGTTTGGTAGAGCTCAGCGTTGGAAGGTTGGTTCTGGCAGCTCATCACCAGCCTGTCCAGGGCCAGGGATGCTGTTTCACAGAGGGGAAGGATTCTCATTGCATGCTCCTTGTGTGATGTTCACAAGAGCATGCAATGTGCGTGCCATCTACGAGAGGAGCAGTGCTCCCGCCGCCTCGATGAGCCGGCGCTTGGCCTCGTCGATGGAGCACTCCAGCGTCACACCGCTGGCCTTGCGGTGGCCACCGCCCCCCAGCGACTCGGCGAGCTCGCCGACGTTGATCGGGCTGGTATAGGCAGACCGCATGCCTACCTCGGTGACATTGTGGTCGATCTCCTTGAAGTAGAGTACCATCTCAACCCCCTCGATGGAGAGGAGGATCTGGTAGAGGGAATCACTGGGCTTGTCGCTGGTGGTGAAGGAGCGTGCATCCTTCAGATAGGAGGATGAGATCATCAGCTTGCCACCAAAGAGGCTCTCGCTGCGATCGATGAGCTTGCCGAGGTACCGGACGTACCCCTCGCTCTTGCCCCCGCTCATCCGGTCGGCCATCGCATTGGGGCTTACCCCCAGGTCGACGAGCTCGGCTGCCATGCGCAGCGTCTCACCACGGTAGGAGGAGAGGAAGCGGAAGAAGCCACTGTCGGTGGCGAGGCCGAAGAAGAGGTGTTCGGCGATCTCCGTGTCGATGGGAACCCCCATCGTCTTGTAGAGGTGCATGATGATCATGGTGGTGGAGACCGAACGGGGGACGATGTAGCGAAAATCGCCAAACTTCTCCCCGCTTGAGTGGTGGTCGAAGACGAGTGTGGTCAAGCCCTCGATCTCATCGGCGAGGTGGCCGAGGCGGTCGGGACTGGAGCAGTCGACGACCACCACCACCGGATTGCGTCCCCTCAGCCCATCATCGATGTGTGTGAGGAAGTCGGAGCGCAGGTGGGCGATCTCGGAGCGGTCGAAGGGACCGGCGTTGGCTAGGTGGACCACCTTGCCAAGCTTCTGCAGCAAGGCAGCCATGGCAAACTGGCTGGAGAGACAGTCGCCGTCGGGGCCGACATGCCCTGCCACGATGAACTCAGGCCTGTCCTTGAGGAGGACAATGATCTCTCCATCGACCGCCGGGTAGCTGAACGGCTCAGGCACCGCGGATGATCTGGGGTTGTTTTCCATCCAGGACACACTCCTTGGTCACGATGACCTGCTGTACCGCGTCGAGGGAGGGGATGTCATACATGATGCCCATCATGATGTTCTCCACGATCGAACGGAGCCCACGGGCCCCGGTCTTCTGCTCGTACGCCTTTGCTGCAACAGCCTCGACCGCCTCCCTCTTGAAGATGAGCTCGATGCCTTCGAGGCGGAAGGATGCCTCGTACTGGCGGACGATCGAGTTCTTCGGCTCGACGATGATCCGTGCCAGATCCTCCTTGGAGAGGTTGTCCAGCGAGACGTGGATCGGAAGGCGTCCGATGAACTCGGGGATCAGGCCGAACTTGATCAGGTCATCGGGCATCAGCTGGCTATAGATGGCCTTGAGGTCCTTCTCCTGGCTCTTCACGATCGGGGCGCCAAAGCCCATGGCATGGTTGGATACCCGCTTCTCGATGACCTTGTCCAGGCCGACGAACGCGCCGCCACAGATGAAGAGGATGTTGCTGGTATCGATCTTCAGCATCTCCTGGTTGGGGTGCTTGCGCCCGCCCTGGGGGGGGACGTTCGCCTCAGTCCCCTCGATGATCTTCAAGAGCGCCTGCTGTACGCCCTCACCACTGACATCGCGGGTGATGGAGGGGTTCTCCCCCTTCTTGGCGATCTTGTCGATCTCATCGATGAAGATGATGCCGAACTCGGCGGCATGGATGTTGTCATTGGCGTTCTGGATCAGCTTGAGCAGGATGTTCTCGACATCCTCTCCGACATAGCCCGCCTCGGTGAGGGTGGTGGCGTCGGCGATGGCGAAGGGGACCTGCAGCTTCTTGGCCAGCGTACTGGCGAGCAGGGTCTTTCCTGTCCCGGTCGGGCCGACCATGAGGATGTTGGACTTGTCGAGCTCAACGCCCTGTTCGGCGATCTGCGCCTGGTATTTGACGCGCTTGTAGTGGTTGTGCACCGCCACCGCCAATACGCGCTTTGCGTCGTCCTGTCCGATGACGAACTCGTCCATGTACTCCTTCAGCTCCCGAGGGGTCGGGATCACCTCAGGCAACCCGACGGCCTCCTGCTGGAAGGAGGGATCGCCGCTGAGCATATCGTTGCAGACTTTCACGCACTCATTGCAGATGGCCACTCCCGGCCCGCTGATAAGGCGCTTGACCTCCTCCTGCCCTTTGCCGCAGAAGGAGCAGATCTTTGCATGTTTAGCCATCAGGAGCTCCTTTTCATGACGTTGTCGACCAAGCCGTAGGAGACTGCGTCTTCGGCGGCGAGAAAGAAGTCCCGCTCCACGTCGCGGCGTATCTCTTCGATGCTGCGCTTGGTGTGGCGGGCGAGGATATCGATGGTCAGCTGCTTGAGCCGGCCGATCTCACGCGCCTGGATGGAGATGTCGGCGGCCTGGCCCTCGACGCCACCCCACGGTTGGTGGATCATCACCCGGGAGGAGGGAAGGGCCCAGCGCTTGCCGTCGCTGCCGCTGGCCAGGAGGAGAGCGGCCATCGAGCACGCCTGGCCCATGCAGATCGTCTGCACATCGCAGTGCAGGTACTGGATCGTATCGTAGATGGCAAGGCCGGCGGTGACCGAACCACCGGGGCTGTTGATATAGAGGCTGATGTCCTTGCCCGGGTCCTCGCTGTCGAGGAAGAGCAACTGGGCCACCACCAGGTCGGCGTTGGCGTCGTGGATCTCCCCGTCAAGGAAGACGATCCGGTCCTTGAGCAGCCGGCTGAAGATATCATAGGCACGTTCGCCGATACCGGACTGTTCGACGACCATTGGTATTGCATTATACATCCTGACCGGATGGTTGTTCATTGCACACCCCCTGTGCTTGGAATAAGAAGGCGGAGCCGGTGAGGTTCCGCCTTGTATAGAAGTAGAGTACCGATTTTTCACCCCTTAGGCTAGGCGTCGTAGGACCCATCCATGAAGGTGGCATAGGAGACCTTCTCCCCCTCCTTGAAGGTGTTGTTCTCCAAGAGGAAGGGGCCGACCTTTGCAAAGCGCATCTCGTCCTCGATCATCGTGCGATAGTAGGCCCGCTGCTCCTCATCAGTGACTCCCTGAGTCTGCTCATCGAGGACCTTGGTGACCTCTGCCTCATCGACCTCGAACTTCTCCTCCTCCTTGACCTTGTCCATGATCAACTGGAGGCGAAGGCTCTTGGCGGCCTGGTCGCGCATCGGGGCAAGCATCTCCTCGCGGCTCTGGCCCTGGAAGTCCATGAATTTGAGGACCTGCTCCTCAGTCAGGCCAATCTGCCGCAGGTAGCGCTTCCAGCTCTGCTCCGCCTCAAAGTCGATCATCGACTCAGGCAGGGCGATGGTGGTGCTCTCGATCAGCTTCTCGCTCAGGGCGGTGAACTTCGCCCCCTCAAGCTGCTCTTCGAGTGCCTTCTCAAGCTTCTCACGGGTTGCAGCCAGCAAGTCGGCAACGGTCTTGTACTCATCCTTGACGTCCTGGGCAAACTCATCGTCGAGGACGGGGATATCACGGAACTTGAGGGCGAGCAGCTTCACACGAAGCTGTATGGTCTTGCCGGCATACCCCTCGACTGTGGAGTCTTCGGCATAACTCTTGGAGAAGGTCTTCTCCTCATCAACGTTCATGCCTACCACATCCTCATCGAACTGGTAGAAGTTGGAGGTGGAGCCGAGGGTGAAGGTGAACTCCTTGCGCTCGGTGCCGGCAACCTCGTCCCCCTCCTCATCGAGCTCGACGTAGTCGACGGTGACGATATCGCCCATGGCGGCCTCGCCATCCTTGTCGATGACCATGGCGTTCTGGTCGAGGAGCTGCTTGATCTCGTTGTCGACAGCCTCGTCGTCGACGACGACGGCGGGAATCTCGAGCTCGAGGCCCTTGTACTGGGGCAACTCGAAGGTCGGCATGATGTCGTAGTGGACAGTGAAGGTCACATCCTTGTTGGCCTCGAAGGGGAGGAGGCTCTCCTCATCCTGGAGGACGGGGACGCTGAACGAGAGGGGCTTGTGCTTCTCATCGACTCCATCGATGGCGACCTTAAGGGCCTCCTCGATGGTATTGAAGGTGCTCTCCTCGCGAATCGCCTTGCCAAACTTGCCCTCCAGGACGGAGACGGGTGCCTTGCCCTTGCGAAAGCCCTTGATCTGGATCGTGGAGGCGTACTTCTTCAGCGTCTCCTGATAGTCCTTCTCAACCGTTTCTGAGCCGACGGTGACGGTCAGCGCGACACTGGAGTTCTCCAACTCTTTGATACTCGTATCAGCAATCATCCTATATTCATCCTTTCGGCCCCTCCATGACTCGGAGGCAAGCCAGTATTGTGTATCCCGTCAGGGAAAGTCCTTATGGTGGAAACATATTGTATATATCAATTTTTCTGCCTTTGGTCTAGGCCACCTGTAAGAATTCTCCGATTGTCCTCCTCCCGAAGCTCTGCTACCATGGGACCATCAGGAGGCATCCATGACCATCATTTGCTATCCCCGTTGCTCAACCTGCCGAAAGGCACAGGCCTATCTCGAAGAGAGGGGCATCGCCTACACCTACCGCGATATCAAGGCTCAGCGCCCCACACAAGAGGAATTGGCCTCCTACATCGACCGAAGCGGCCTTGAACCGAGACGGTTCTTCAATACCAGCGGACAGCTCTACCGCGACCTCGGCCTCAAGGATCGGGTCAAGGAGATGAGCAGGGAAGAGATCATCGCCCTGCTCGCAACCGATGGCATGCTGGTCAAGCGGCCGCTCCTCGTCACCGGAGAGCGGGTGCTCGTCGGCTTCAAGGAGGCTGAATGGGAGGCCTGCCTCAGAGGGTGAGCACCATTGACAGGAGGTCGTGGTAGGAGCCGTCGCGGTTCTTGAAGCCGTGCCTCAAGCGGCCCCACTCGACGAAGCCGAGCTTCGTGTAGAGGGCGACGGCCGCCTCGTTCTCACCGACCACCTCAAGCTCCATCTGCTCGTAGCCGACACGCCGCGCCTCTGTGATGAG
>CALFMX010000154.1 GCA_937902565.1 uncultured Spirochaetales bacterium | reverse complement strand
ACCGGAGGTTATCAGATAATCGTAGTAGAGCTTGAAGAGCAGATAGCTCTTTCCAGCTCTCCTCAGCCCGGTGATGACTTTGACCAAGCCATTCTCCCGACGATCGCTGAGACGTTGGACATAGATGCTCCGCGCTATCTCTTTCACGAAGGCCTCCATTACGAATTTTAGTAGTTTACTACTATATTTCGTAATGATTGTACCATATCACCGCAAATAGTCTAGAATACGCCGTATGTTATTCCGAATTATTGTAGTGTACTCACGTATTTCGTAATGGATAGCTACCCCCACCGCTCGCTGACCCGGTCGATGGCCTCTCTCTCCTCTGCTGTGAAGGGGGCTGTGTTGCTGAGGGCATCGATGTTCTCCCGAAGCTGGGCAGTCGTGCGTGCCCCGATGAGGACGCTGGTGATGCGCTCATCCTTGAGCAGCCAGCTGATCGCCATCTGTGAGAGGGATTGGCCTCTTGAACGTGCGATCGTGTTGAGCTCGTTGAGCAACTGTACACGGTAGGGTGTGATCATCTTCTGCTTGAGGAAGTGATCCTCTCGGGCCCGGCTCCCTTGCGGGATGGAACCATCGAGGTACGTGGAGGAGAGGAGGCCCTGGGCCAGCGGGCTGAAGCAGATCGTCCCGCACCGGTTGGCCATGGCATCGAGGAGGCCATCCTTCTCCACCCAGCGGTCGAGGATCGAGTAGCGCACCTGGTTGAGGATGCAGGGGGTCCCTGCCTCCTTGAGCAGCGCCATGGCTCGCTTCGCCTCATCGGCCTTGTAGTTGGAGATGCCCACATAGAGGGCCTTGCCTTGGTTCACCAGGTGGGAGAGCGCCCCCATGGTCTCCTCAAGGGGGGTGTTGGGGTCGGGGCGATGGTGGTAGAAGATGTCGACGTACTCAAGGCCCATACGCTTGAGGCTCTGGTCGAGGCTCGCGACCAGGTACTTGCGACTGCCCCAGTCCCCGTAGGGACCGGGCCACATCGTGTAGCCCGCCTTGGTGGAGATGACCAGCTCGTCGCGGTAGGGGGAGAGGCTCTCCCTGAGGATCCTCCCAAAGCGCTCCTCGGCGCTTCCTGGCGGCGGGCCGTAGTTGTTGGCCAAATCGAAGTGGGTGATACCCCGGTCGAAGGCACACTCAACCATCGCCTTCGCCGCCTGGCTGTCGGCTTCCTGGCCAAAGTTATGCCAGAGGCCCAGGGAGAGGGCGCTCAGGGCAAGCCCACTCTCTCCACACCTGCGGTACTCCATATCCTCATAGCGCCTTGTCTCTGCACGGTATTTCATGACCTCAGTGTACACCGCAAGCAGGTGTGTTCAAAGACTTTTATCCCATGCTATAGTCTACCAATGCAGACCCTCATCGACCTGTTCCTAGCGCTGGTGGCCATCGACTCCCCCTCCTACCAGGAGGACCTGATCGCCCTCTTTGTTGAGCAGCAGTTGCTCTCCCTGGGCTGTGCCACCGTCTATGATGAAGCGGGCAACCTCTACGCCACCCTGCCGGGAAGCGGTGAGCCGCTCCTCTTCAACGCCCACCTCGATACCGTCGCCCTCGCCAGAGGCGCCAAGCCCATCATAGCTGATGGCATGATCACCAGTGATGGGACCACCGCCCTCGGAGCCGATGACAAGGCAGCCGTCGCGGCGATCCTCTGGGCGCTGGGTGAGATCAAGAAGTGGGACATCCCCCACCGCCCCCTGACGATCCTCTTCACGGTGGCCGAGGAGGAGGGCCTCGTCGGCGTCTCCCACATGGACACGTCGCTCCTTGGCCCGGTGCGCTACGGCTACACCCTCGATGTCACCGGCGCTGTCGGCACCGCCGTCATCCAGGCTGCCTTCCATGACATGATCGAGGCGACCTTCACCGGCAAAGCCGCCCACGCGGGCTTTGAGCCCGAGAAGGGGGTCAGCGCCATCATGATGGCGAGCCGGGCCATAGAGGGGATGAAGCTGCTGCGCATCGATGAGGAGACGACGGCAAACGTCGGCTCCTTCATTGCCGAGGGGGCGAAGAACATCGTAAGCCCGGAGGCCCGTCTCGTCTTCGAGGCACGCAGCCTTGATGAACACAAGCTCATCGCACAGACCGAGGAGATGAAGCGGATGTTGAAGGAGGCCGCCACCTTCTTTGGCGGGGAGGTGGCGATCACCCACACCCGCCTCTACGACGGCTACCGCCACAGTGAGGAGAGTGAGGCCTTGCGTCACTTTGCCGATGTATGTACAAAACTGGACATACCCTTTGCTACCAAGACCACCCTCGGCGGCAGCGATGCAAACGTCCTCAACAACGTCGGCATCCCCACCCTAGCCATAACAAGCGGCTACAGCGGCGCCCACTCAACGAGTGAGCGGATCGCCATCGCCGATCTTGAAGCCCTCGGGAGAGTGACAGTGGAGTTGATGAGAGCATGAAGAAGATAACCATCATCGGATGCGGGGCGGTGGGAGCCCTCTATGGGCTGCGCCTCCATCGTGTACTGGGAAGCGAGGGGCTTGCCTTCCTCGTCGACGAGGGGCGCAGGGAGCGCTACGGGCGCGAAGGCGTCATCATCAACGGCGAGCGCGCCCCGTTTCGTTTCATCACCGCCTGTGAGGCGGAAGTCCAGGACCTGGTCATCGTCGCCACCAAGAACCACCACCTCGAGGACGCCATCACCATGATGAGGCCATTGGTGGGAGCGCATACCACCATCCTCTCGCTGCTCAACGGCATCGAGAGCGAGGAGGAGCTCTCTGCCGCCTTCGGCCCCTCCCACGTCCTCTACGGCTTCTGTGTGGGCCTGAACTCCACCCACACGGGCAATGCCATCACCTACACCGCCGAAGGGCGGATCGTCTTCGGGGAGCGGGACAACACGGAGAGTGAGCGGGTTCGAGCTCTTTCTGCTCTGTTCAGTCGTGCCGGCATCGCCTCACAGGTCCCCGACGACATCATGGTCGCCCTCTACAACAAGTTCATGCTCAACACCGCCTACAACACCATCAGCGCCCTCTTGGGCGCTACCTACCGGGAGTTGGACAAGGATGCAGTGTGGCGCCTTGCCAAGGCGGTGAGTGCAGAGGTACAGGCAGTGGCCAAAAGAGAGGGGGTTATCCTCCCCGATTCACTGGTGGAGGAGAACCACCAGATCGTCATCTCTCTCGGTGAAGGCAAGACCTCGATGGCCCAGGATATGGAAGCAGGGCGGGTAACCGAGAATGCATGGTTCTGTGGCACCGTCATCAAGCTGGGGCTGAAGCACGCCATCCCCACCCCGGTCGCCTCGACGCTCAGCGCCCTGGTTGAGGCGCGGGAGCGCTGAGCTCCGCCGCGGCCGCCTCCTTGGCCTTCATCAGGGAGCCTACCAGCTCGTCAGCGTGGTGCGGCCCCTTCGTGCCACAGTAGATGTAGAACTCTCCCTCAGTCGCCGGTACCTCCTTTGCCATCTTCAGGAGGTTGTGCTTCTCGAGGATCTGGACAGCCGGGACGTTGTACCGCTGGGCAAGCGTGTCACGGGCGAGGAAGAAGTGTTTGAGATAGGTCTTCTCCTTCTTGGAGAGGTACTTCCAGGAGGAGAACTTCGACCAGGCGGGCCGCTCCTCCCCCTTGGTCTTCTTTCCTGCACTCGCCATCTTCTCACCAACCTCTGCAGCAAGCCCCTTCTTCTCCACCTCCGCCTCGAGGATTTCCTTCAAGGCGAAGAGGTGGGCCACATCATCGAGGGCGTATAGGATCTGCTCCCGCCTCAGCGGCCGGGTGAGCCAGTTGGTGCGCTGGTTCTTCTTCTTGCTCCCGGTGTTGGGCTTGGGCACATCGCCGAGGTAGAGCTCCACGAGGGAGCCGAGGCTGCCGGTATGGCCGAGGGCGAGGGCGTGGATGCGCAGGTCGCAGATGTTCTCGATCTGGACACCATACTGCTTGCGCATCAAGGCCGAGTCACTGGCGCAGTCGAACATGATCTTGGTGATCGCCCCATCCTCGAGAAAGGCCTTGATGGCCTCCATCGAGACCTTGAAGGGGTCGACGAGGAAGAAGCGATCGCCATCATTGAGCTGGATGAGGCAGAGGTGCTCGCCATAGATGTGGAGGTTGAACTCCCCCTCGAAGTCCATGGCAACCATATCGATTGCCGCCTCCTTCCACTCGGCAACGAAGGAGGTGAGACGGTCATCGGAGTCGATCAGGGTGTAGGTGTACATATGGTCCTACCATAGCAAATATGGGGAGAAGAGAGAACCGGAAGAGGGGATTAGGACAAGCGGTCACATATATAGTGCTTGTATCGGGTATTTAGGATATTATTATCATATTTTTGCAAAATTTCGCAATTTAATATGATTTTATACATATTATCAATTTGTGTCTTGTGAATTCTTTTGATATTTTGAAGATTCTTTCACATATTTCGCAAAACCTATTAACAAGATAATTAATTATCGATATACTTGGGCCATAGAGTTTAGAGAGGAGAGTACAAGATGAGTACCATGAGTTTTTCCATTCCCCGTCTTACCTACTATGGAGCGGGAGCATTAGAGCAGCTTGCCACCCTTGATGGCAAGAGAGCAGCGATTGTGACCGGCGGTAGCTCGATGAAGCGCTTTGGCTTCCTCGACCAGGCAGCCGAGTTGCTGAAGAAAGCAGGCATCGAGTCGATCGTCATCGACGGTGTCGAGCCCAACCCCTCCGTTGACACGGTGATTCGCGGCGGCAAGGAGATGGCTGCCTTCCAGCCGGATTGGATTGTTGCCATCGGCGGTGGTTCTGCCCTTGACGCAGCCAAGGTGATGTGGTGCTTCTATGAGTATCCCGAGCTGAAGTTCGAGGAGATCATCGAGCCCGGTTCGATGCCTCCCCTGCGGAACAAGGCACGGTTCATCGCCATCCCGTCCACCAGTGGCACGGCCAGCGAGATCACCGCATTCAGCGTCATCACCGATACCAAAAACCACATCAAGTACCCGATCGTAGCCGCTGACATGGTGCCGGACATCGCAATCCTGGATCCTGCTATCCCTGCAACGATGCCTCCCCACATCACCGCAAACACCGGTATGGACGTCATGGCCCACGCAGTCGAGGCGATTGCCTCCACCGCCGCCACAGCCTTCACCGACCCGTATGCAATCCAGGCGATCAAGATGGTGATTGACAACCTCCCCACCGCCTATGCACAGGGAGACAACATGGAGGCCCGCCTGGCAATGCACGAGGCATCAGCTCTGGCCGGCATGGCGTTCACCAACGCATCCCTCGGTCTGGTCCACTCGATGGCCCACAAGATTGGTGGTGAGTTCGGCGTGACGCACGGTTTGGCAAACGCCATCCTCATGCCCTACGTGATCGCCTACAACCGCAAGTTCACCAACAAGTACGCATACGCCGAGAAGTTGCTTGGAGTCAAGGATCTTGGCCAGACCGTCCTGGAGCTGAACAAGAAGTTGGGCATCCCTGCTTCCTTCGTGACCTGTGATGAGGTGGATTTCTCCGAGAAGAAGTTCCTTGCTGTCCTTGACCGGATGAGCCAGCACGCCTTCGAAGACCCCTGCACCCTGACCAACCCTGGCAAGCCGACCGCGGCCGATGTCAAGGAGCTCTTTGAGCAGGCGTATTACGGAAAAGCACTCCACTAATGATGGACTGTTGATACAAAGACACGACGAAGGCCACCGCGTTGCGGTGGCCTTCTCTCTTTGATGACGGTGTTATCAGTGTGTCTTGTGGTTCTTGGGAAGCAGGAGGTTCAGTGCGATGCCCACCAGAGTGGCAAGGGCAACCCCGGCGAGGCTGAAGGTGATTTCAGACCCCATGGCAAAGGAGAGGGTTCCCCCACCGATGCCGATGACGAGGATCACACTGCTGATCGTGAGGTTGCGCTTGTCCTCGTAGTCGACGCCTGCCTCGACCACGGTGCGTAGCCCACTTGAGGCGATGGTGCCGAAGAGCAGCATCGAGATGCCACCAAGCACCGGATTGGGGATCGTCTGGATGAGGGCGCCGAACTTGGGGAAGAAGGAGAGCAGGACAGCAACCACTGCAGCCCCACCGGTGACCCAGACGCTGTAGACACGGGTGAGGGCGAGCACGCCGATGTTCTCACCGTAGGTGGTGTTGGGCGGACCGCCCCAGAAGGAGGCCCAGAGGGTGGCAAGACCGTCGCCGGCGAGGGTGCGTTCAAGGCCCGGGTCGGCGTAGAAGTCCTTGCCCACCACCTTGCTGATAGTCAGGGTATCGCCGAGGTGCTCACAGATGGTGGCCAGGCTGACGATGGCAAAGGTGACGCTGGCCACCAGGTTGAACTTCGGCAGGGCGAAGGTCGGGAAGCCGAACCATGCCGCTTCTCGTACACCATCAAAGTTGATGATCGCCCAAGCGGGGGAGATGAAGCCGCCGATGAGGGCGGTCAGGTACCCTCCGAGCAAGCCGATGAGGATCGGGATGATGGAGAAGAAGCCCTTGGCGAAGATATTGGCAACAATCGTCAGGCCCAGGGTGACCGAGGCGATGAAGAGGAAGTGGAGGCTGTAGTTGCCGGAGGCATCGTTCATCGCCATGTCCATCGCCGTCGGGGCGAGGTTCAGGCCGATGACGATGATGACGCTGCCGATGACCACCGGCGGCAGGGCCTTGTTGAGCCAGGCGTGGCCGCTCTTCTTGATGATGAAGGCGACCACCACGTAGAGGAGACCGCTGACAAAGGCACCACCCATTGCATAGCTGACCCCGTAGCTGGCGCTGATGGCGATGAGGGCGGGGATGAAGGCAAAGGAGGAGCCGAGGAAGGCGGGAACCTTCGCCCCGGTGATGAGGATGTAGAGCAGCGTGCCGGTCCCTGCGGTGAAGAGGGCGGTCGAGGGGCTCAGGCCGGTGAGGATCGGGACGAGGATCGTCGCGCCGAACATGGCGAAGACGTGCTGGATGGAGAGGGGGATCCACTCCTTGAGAGGCGGCTGCTCACTCGGTCCATAGATGACCTTGGGGCTCTGATTACGTGCCATCGGGGGTACTCCTTGGGTCTGGGCACGCACTCTAGCGAGCCCGGAACAGGGGATATGACCTCTAGGAAGTCTCTCCATCCTATCGAGAAAACACCGTCTTTGGGAAGCCCTGCAGAATAATCTTCGCTATAGGTCACAAATATTTGCGAAAGAGCGGCATCGTTGCCCCGAAGAGCAGGATGATCGGGCTGGCAACGATCACCACAAGAAAGAAGGCGAGCATCTTCG
>CALFMX010000153.1 GCA_937902565.1 uncultured Spirochaetales bacterium | reverse complement strand
GCTTCAAACGGTTTTGCTCGCAAGCTGTTCTGGGGTAGCGTAATCCATCTACCTGCTGTGCTGGTGCTGGCTATGATGCATAAGAAGGGACAGTGGGACTGGCTGTTTGGGCCTGATGAAGAGGAGGCCTTCTAAACGAGAAGATCGTAAAAACATGAAATGTAAATAGGTATATAATATATATTGCGATTTATAACTACAGGTGAAAAACACATAATACTAACACTTACTTCTCTCTCTTAATTTTTTTTTTTTGCTCATTCATATATTAATTTCGGAATTGGAAAAGTCCAGGATCACAATAGCTCTGTTTTGGTCTGACTGTTGGGAGAGTTAAATATCAGCCCGAATTTGGGATCAAAACTCTCCTCGCTCCAAATTTCGTGCTTTGTTTTTTTTATAAACCTTGTATTCATTCCTATATGATTCACCAATATTTATCTAATAAAACCAAAAAAAAAGCATTAAACACCATTGAAAACCGGAAATCTTACAAATAGACATTATGGAGTTTCCAATTCTGCGACCAAATGAATTAAACCAGTCCAGCAATAGCTCTCGCTATAACCCGCCGCATATTATCCGATCGCCCTTCAACAGTTCACTGAGTGGTAGAAATGCGAGCCAGTCAAGACCAAGTTTGAGTTCATTCAATCTTTATACAGGCCGATACTCCTCTGATGGTGAGGTGCTCCCCGTTGACTACCATCTGTTGGAGTCAATGCTGGATCAACGCCAGCCACAACAAGGACAGGAACAGGATTACCTGTCAAATCCCAGCGGAGCTGGTGCTCGTCAGCCAGTGTCATCTGCAGCACTCATGTGGAACCCCGTAGAGCGCCGTGGCCTCACTGCCTTGGGGATTAATTCAGATGAATTGGCGCGTAACGAATACTTGCTACGAGTGCGGCGGCTAGGCTTTGATTATCTGAAGCCCGCAGGCGTGGGCCGCACAATGCAAGCCGTACTTGAAGATGAGGCGGAAGAAGAGGAGGAAGAAGAAGAGGAAGGAGATATCGAAGAGTTTGGACTTGATGAAGGTGCTGGTGGCGCCGATTTTGCACAAGATGAGGGCTTAGTTGGTGAAGCAGTCCTCCCTGAAGAAGGAGAAGAGCAAGTTGCAGAAGAAGAGGTTGATCTTGACGATGATGTCGAAGAAGCTAGTGAATTTGACTACGATGATGAGGATGAGGATGATGCCGAGCTTGATGATGATGAACCCTCATCAATGAAGCATGCCTGGAGTGGTATGGGCACCGATGATGATGCAGCGGGCGGCAATCGCTTCGTTGACATCTCCAAACTCGATGATGCCGATGGCGAAAGCGACCACCCCCGGCAATCGACGATCCTGGGCACCGACCGGAGCGAAGGCAGCGGTGATGACCCCATCCGCCTCTACCTCAGGGAAATCGGACGCGAGAATCTGCTCACTGCAGAGCAGGAGGTCGAGCTCTCCAAGAAGATGGAGGACGGGGCCCTGATCATCCAGGAGGTCATCCAGGAGAGCGGGATCATGATCACCCGCTTCTATGAGATCATCAAGACGCTCAATACCAAGATCGAGGGCCAGGAGGAGGAGTACAACGCCAAGGACTTCAAGGAGCTGGTCTCCAACCAGAAGCGTTTTACCCAGAACTACAAGGAGCCCCTCAAGGATGTACAGGGGCAGCTGCGCTCCTACATGGGCAAGAAGGAGCAGATGGTCAGCAGTGGCATGGATGTGCTCAATGACGAGGGGCTTGCAAAGACCCGCGCCACGCTGCTCAAGAAGCTGAGCAAGATCGAGCTCCAGCCTGAGGAGATCACCAGCTTCACCAACGACTTCATCGATACCGAGAACAAGATCCGCTCCTACAAGGAGCGCAAGCAACAGCTCGAGAACAAGCTGCACATCTCCAATGCAAAGGAGCTGCGCCAGCTTGGGCGTGACCTGGCCACCCAGAGCCGCAGTGGCAAGATCGAGGAGGATCTCCACCTCTCCAGCGATACGATCAAGGATCTGATCAAGGACCTGCAGCTCACCGAGAAGGAGCTGCGGTCGATCGAGTACCAATTCGAGGATACGTGTGACAACATCCTCCTCCTCTGCACCCGGATCAAGTATGGGCAGAAGATGATGAAGGACGCCAAGGACCGCCTCATCAGGGCGAACCTCCGTCTCGTCGTCTCGATCGCCAAGAAGTACACCAACCGTGGGCTCCACTTCTTCGACCTGGTCCAGGAGGGGAACATCGGCTTGATCAAGGCGGTCGAGAAGTTTGAATACCGCAAGGGTTTCAAGTTCTCCACCTATGCGACCTGGTGGATCCGCCAGGCGATCACCCGCTCGATCGCCGACCAGGCGCGCACCA
>CALFMX010000152.1 GCA_937902565.1 uncultured Spirochaetales bacterium | reverse complement strand
TCTGCCCGCCACGATTCAGACACATTTGCAAGGGAGAAGAGACGATATGAGTACTACTGTTGACGTAGAGCGGATGAGCGTGAGGGAGCTGGTCGGCCAACACCTGGTCTGTGGATTTCCAACACCGCAGATCGATGACCGGTTTAGGGAGGCCATCCGCACCCACAAGATAGCCAATGTCATCCTTTTCGCCCACAATATCGAGAGCAAGGAGCAACTTGCCGCCTTGACAGCGGAGATCCAGGCCCTCGTCAAGGAGGCGTGCGGGACCACCGCCCTCATCGGCATCGACCAGGAGGGTGGGATGATCACCCGTCTCTCGCCCGACTGCACCAACGTGCCCGGAGCGATGGCGATTGCCGCCAGCGGCACGCCTCAAAACGCATACAGTGCAGGCTTCCTCACCGCAACCGAACTGCGGGCAATGGGGGTCACCGTCGACTTCGCCCCCTCGGTCGATGTGAACTCGAACCCCAACAACCCGGTCATCGGGGTACGCTCCTACGGCGATCGGGCCGAGACGGTCATCACCTACGCATCGAAGATGATCGAGGGCTTGCAGCAAGGGGGCGTGATGGCCACG
Organism: uncultured Spirochaetales bacterium; assembly: GCA_937902565.1. Classification (GTDB taxonomy): domain Bacteria; phylum Spirochaetota; class Spirochaetia; order Sphaerochaetales; family Sphaerochaetaceae; genus Sphaerochaeta. The sequence continues at coordinate 4,496 of CALFMX010000152.1, read as the reverse complement.
GCCAAGCACTTCCCCGGCCACGGCGATACCCACCTCGACAGCCATGTCGCCCTGCCGACGGTAGCGGGGGACCGCGCCCACCTCGAGGAGCACCTCGCCCCCTTCCGGGCCGCGATTGCTGACGGGGTACAGGCGGTGATGAGTAGCCACATCCTCTTCCCCTCCCTCGAGAAGGAGGCGGTGCCGGCAACGATGAGCCGTGCCATCATCACCGGCCTCCTGAAGGAGGAGCTCGGCTTCAAGGGCCTCGTCTTCTCCGATTGCCTCGAGATGGACGCCATCGCCCGCCACTTTGGCACCGTAGAGGGGTGCGTCGCTGCCATCGCCGCGGGGGTGGATCTTGCCTGTATCAGCCACCACGTAGAGCTGGGGGTCGAGGCGGTCGAGGCAATCGAGGCAGCTATCGAGGCGGGGAGGATTGACCTGGGCGAGTTGAGGGCCTCGACAGCCAAAATCCTCGATGCCAAGGCGATGCTCTCCTCCTTTGATCGCCCACCGCTCTCGGTTGTCGATTCGAGCGAGCATCGAAGGGAGAACCTTCGTCTCCACCAGGAGACGATTACCGTCGTCAATGATGTCCCCTTCACCCTCTCCGGGCAGCCCCTCTTCATCAGCCCGCGCCTCTTTCGCACCACCAACACCGCCAAAGGATCTGAGGAGATGGCTTTCAGCCGGATCATGGGCGAGCGGTTCGGCTCGCCGTACATCATCTGCTCCGACAACCCCGACGGGTCGGAGATCGACCAGATCATCGATGCGTCCTCTGATGCCACCTCAGTCGTCATCGCCACCTACAATGGGCACCTCAACCGGGGCCAGATCGATCTGGTCAACCGCTTTGCAGGCAGAGCGGTGCTCGCTCTGGCGCTGCGCAACCCCTACGACCTGGGCTTGGTCGATCCTCGCATCCGCACCGTCGCCTGCTACTCCTTCTCTCCTGCCGTGGCGGATGTCCTCGAGCGTCTCCTGAAGGGTGAATTCACTGCCGAGGGGGTACTCCCCATCGGCCTTGGAGGTCTTGATGCCTGATATGTTGGTCAAGCTCTATGAGCTGCCCCCGAGTGGGGATTTGGTACGGAGCCTCGCGGCGAGTGGAATCCAGATTCGTCGGGCGATGGCCCCGGACAAGGTGAGGATCCTCTCCTGGATCGAGGAGCACTCCTCAATCTCGGCACGGGGTGAGGCGGATACGTGTTTTTCAAACACCCCCATCTCCCTCTTCATCGCCACCGAGGGCAAGACGATCATCGGCTACGCCTGCTATGATGCCACCGCCCCGAACTTCTTCGGCCCGACCAGGGTCCTCGATGCCAAGCAGGGGCTCGGCATCGGCAAGGCCCTGCTCCTGGCCTCGCTTGAGGCGATGAGGGCGGCAGGATTTGCCTATGCCATCATCGGGGGGGTAGGGCCGGCCGAGTTCTACGCCAAGACGGTCGGCGCCACGATCATCGAGGGGTCCACGCCGGGAATCTACAAGGATTTCCTCGGTTCGCGGTTGATCATCAGCGACTGAAATATAATTTCATAGAATTTTAATCTGTGAAAAAATGTGTTGCTAGCTGATGCCAAGCCCCGTATACTGAGGGGGAGGTACAGGTGCTCGCCCGTCCAACTTCGTTGCTGTACCACACAACACGTACCGATCGATACCCGTCGGGTATTGACAATACAAAAGGAGGGGTGTTATGAAAAAAACCCTGTTGTGTGTTCTTGCTATTATCTTGCTCCTCTCTCCGCTCACGGCAGCTGGAGTGAAGGAGAAGGCTTCCGGGCCGCTCTCATTCTCCGTCTTCTATTCGGACAATGCGACGCTGCCCTTCAAGAGTGATTGGCTCACAGTCCGGGAGGCTGAAAGGAGGGTCGGGGCAAACGTCGAGTGGGAGATCATCCCCATCGCCGACTACCAGACCAAGGTGTCGTTGGCGCTCAACACCCAGACCAACGCCCCGGATGTGATTCTCTACCAGTCGACCAAGGGTGAGAACGCCGCCCTCGCCCTCAACGGGGCGATCGTTCCCATCAGCGACTACCCTGAGTGGACCCCCAACTTCAATGCCAGGGTACAGGAGTTTGGCCTTGAGGATGTGGTGGACCTGCTCAAGCTCAAGGATGGCAAGCGCTACTACATGCCGGCGCTCTTTGACATCCCCTTCTACGATGGTGGCTTGATCTTGCGTGAGGACCTGCTGGAGAAGTACAACCTCCCCGTGCCCAAGACCTTCGATGATCTCTATACGGTGCTCAAGGTCTTCAAGCAGCACAACCCCTCATCCTATCCGCTGACGATCCTCGCCGGTCCTCGGGTGCTCTACCGCATGACGATGACCTCGTGGGGTGTGTCGCTGGGCAAGAACAGCTCGAGTGGCTCCAATACCCTCAGCTGGGACTATGGGGCAAAGCGCTACTTTGCCGGTGCGATCAGCGATGAGTACAAGAGCTACATCACCTACTTCCACAAGCTCTACGCTGAAGGCTTGCTCGATCCCGAGATGGCCGACCCGATCGATGGGGACAAGTGGACACAGAAGCTTGCCACCGGCAAGGCGATGGCAACCTACGCCTACTACGACCAGATCGGTGGCGTGACCGCCAACTCAACCATCGATGGCTTCAAGCTGCAGATGTACCCGGCCCTCGCCGGCCCGGCCGGTGCCCACCACCAGCCCAAGGACAAGACTGGCGGCGGTATCCTCTTCCCGGCACAGACGGCGAAGCGGGCTGACTTCGAGCAGATCGTCCGTGCCGTCGACGAGATGTTCTTCTCCGCCGAAAACTCCAAGATGTGGTGCCTCGGCGTCGAGGGGACAACCTACAACACCGTCGGTGGCAAGGTCGTCTTCGTCCCCGAGATCCTCAACTCCAGCGAGGGGATCTACAAGAGCCTGCAGGTCAAGTACGGCTGTGGAAGCGACGTGACGCAGATGGTCTGGGTCAATGCCCGCGAGATGACCAAGTACGACGAGAACTACGCGCGCATCAACGCCGAGGTCGAGGCGATGGGTGATGTCATCCAGTACATCCCGCCGACCCCCCGCTTCGATGACCGCCAGGCCGAGGAGGCAGGGACACTGCAGACTCCGCTCTCGGACGCCTTCGAGCGCTGGAACTCCGCCTTCCTGACCGGCTCCAAGTCCATCGATCGTGACTGGGACGCCTACGTCAAGGAGATGAAGAGCCTTGGTATCGAGAAGTTCGTCGATCTCTACAACGCGAACCTGTAACAACTATGTCCTGGGGCCCCGCCTGGCGGGGCCCACTATACGGTGGGGGAGTGCATGAAAGAACGAAGAGAGAAGCGTAGGGGGACACTGTACCTGATCAGGTACTGGCAGCTCTACGTCATGCTTGGCATCCCCCTGCTCTACTTTTTGCTCTTCAAGTACGTGCCGATGTTCGGCAACGTGCTCGCCTTTCGCCGCTACCGCCCCGGCATGGGACCCTATGGTACCGAGTGGGTGGGCCTGACGTACTTCAGGCGCTTCTGGAACGACCCCGCATTCTGGCGGGCGTTCCGCAATACGCTGGTCCTCAGCCTGATAAACTTGGTGATCAACTTCCCCATCCCGATCATCTTCGCCATCCTGCTCAATGAGGTGCGCATCGCCCCCTTCAAGCGTCTGGTGCAGACCGTCAGCTATATGCCGCGCTTCATCTCCACCGTCGTCGTCATCGCCATCCTCGGCGAGTTGCTCTCCCCCTCGACCGGCATCTTCAATATCCTTCGCCAGCAGTGGTTCGGCCTGCCCCCGATCTACTTCATGAACGAGGAGAAGTACTTCCGCACCATCTACATCCTCATCGACACCTGGCAGTATACCGGATGGACGGCGATCATCTACCTCGCCGCCATCACGTCCATCCCCCCCGACCTCTACGAGTCGGCCGCACTGGACGGCGCCTCGCGCTGGCAGGTGTTCCTGCACATCGGGCTGCCGATGTCTAAGCCAATCATTGTGTACACTGCACTGACCGCCTTCATCGCGCCTTGGACCGACTTCATCTTCTCCGGGATCATCCTCTCGTCCTCGGGGAACGCGAAGACCTATACCATCGCGTACGGGCTGTACAACATGGTACACGCGACGAAGGGCACGTCGACCACCTACTTCACCTGGTTCATCGCCGGGTGTGTCGTGATTGCCGTTCCCATCACCATCTTGTTCATTATCATGCAGAAGTTCTACGTCAACGGCATCACCGCTGGCGCGGACAAGGGCTAATCCCCACGACCTCCGGGTGGCTTGGGGCGACCCGGAAGCAGACTCTCTTTTTCCTGAAAAGGGCTCGCGCACGCGAGTCCTTTTTGGCGGCCTAGACGAAAAAAGTGTGATCTGACTCGTCGAATACAGCGGAATGCTTTATGATAGACGTAGACCAATTTTTCTGAAACGGGGGATGAAGAAATGGTGACCTTATCGGATGTGGCCAAGCAGGCGAATGTCTCCAAAATGACCGTCTCGCGTGTCATTAACCACCCGGAGCAGGTGACTGCCGAG
>CALFMX010000151.1 GCA_937902565.1 uncultured Spirochaetales bacterium | reverse complement strand
GTCTCATCGATGCGAACGGCAATTACAATGAATTCAAGTACCGGTACCCATACAGCCATATCTGGATCGATGTCACCTATATAATCCGCTATAATATCAGTACAACGCATACGTGGCCCGGAGGCATCGGCCACTTCTACTCAAGCGACCTGGCTATCACGACCAGTACCGGGGCGAGCCTCCTCTTGAATCTTCTGGGATACTATGGGGCAGACTTTGCCCAGCCCGACGAAAAACCGTTTACCTTCAACTTTAATATCACCAAGTACTACCCGTCCTATGTCTCCTACAATACGATTAGGAACTGTAACTCAAAAGAGACCGGTTTGGATATCGCTTCCATCAGCTACCTCTCGATAAACGACAAGGCAAAGGTCACCATCTCAAGCGACCCCGGAGGGACCAGCACCGAATTCTACTTCGTGGCCAAAAATGGTACAGGCACCACAGGCCAGCCCTCTCGTTTCAATCTTGCCTTTCAGTCGACCATCCCTGCTGCTGCCCCGGTTGCCCTATCAGAAACCAATTGTTTCACTTCAGTGATAGCCACAGAACCGAGCCCAATCTCAGGCTCCAATACCTCCAACAGGCTTGAGGGGATGATCAAGCTCTATACCGACAGAAGCACAGTCACGCCATTGAGAGGATTCTATACCTCAACCATCTACCTCACCATCGAGCCTGCAGATACGATCTGAAGGTTAGCAATCCCCCATCAAGTATCGAGCACTGAAAGTACAACTTCCGTTGTACATTTCAACTCATCTGTATAGTCATACAGCAATTAGGCTTGCAAAACTGAATACAGTTGGATACTCTGCTTACAGTGAAATTTCTAGTCAACCAAAATCATCATGGCAGCCAGGGATTGTTCTTATAATGTCTGAAAATAACGTCCGCGATTCCCTTCAATGATATCAAGAATCGCAACAACACATCGACCGCTCTCGAAATTGCTACCATCAAGTTCCAATCTGATCACAAAGCCGCACGGATAACCTTCTCTAGCGACTCAGGAGGGATAAACACAAACTTCGCCTTTAAAGCTCTCGGAACAACTACAGGACCGTCCTTTACCCACAAATTGGCATTCCAGTCGACGCTCCCTGCAGCGAATGTGGTTGAAATTACAAGTGCTAACCACTCATTCGAATCATTGACACAATCAAAAACCAGTCCAATTGGAGACACCAGTTACACCTATGTACTAGAGGGGAAGATCAAGCTCTTTGTTCCACAGGGAACCGTCCCACCAGTTGGTGGGACCTATCGATCAACCATCTACATTCTCGTCGAGCCGACCACTTGAGTTCACAGTGACAAGTACAATAGCCACATCCGATGCATGCTCAATCAACGTTGAGGTACAACAAAGGCTGATTCTATAGCGGGTCATCCCCTTCCGCCCCCGGCAGAAGGGAGAGGAGCGTGGCAACAACCGCCTGGTCACTCGGCGCCATCGCAAAGCGTGGCAACTCGGAGGGGAGGACCCACCGCAGCTCGGTGTGGACGGTAAGGCGGGGCCTGAACGGCAAGACCAGCTGCACCAGGTAGGCCTTGAGGTGGTAGAGGGTCTCCTTGTTGACAAAGTCATGGGTGTGGACGAGCTCCTCCACCTCAATCGTGAGGCCGAGCTCCTCGAAGAATTCACGCTTCAGCGTCTCCTCCTCACTCTCGCCCCACCGGTTCTTGCCACCGACAAACTCCCACATCCCCCCGATGGAGCCCGAATCGATCCGTTTGGCGATGAGGAAACGCCCGTCCAGGACAAGAATACCGGCAGTGGTGATCCGTTCCTCCATCAGGGTCCTCCTAGATGAGTACAAAGTGCGGGATGAAAAAGTGGATGAGTGCGACCGCGAGGGTCACATACCCCACGCCCCGTCGGTTATGTTCGACGTAGAGCCCGGTTGCATGTAGCACCGAGTTATCATTCGGCCCCTCCTCCTCGGTGTTCTTAAGGCTCAGGTAGAGGTAGTAGAAGGCAAGGGAGAGGACATTGAGCAGGGGGATGAGGTCGCCGAGGAGCACCGGGCCGGGCTCCATGGGAAAGAGGGCGAGCAGCAGCGTGATGCCCAGGCCGAAGATGATGAGAGTCACACGCACCCACCGCTTGGTACGGAAGTGGTAGCGCAGCGACAGGAGCATGGGAAAGCGCACCCCGTACCCATCGGCAAGGAGGAAGGCGGCGCCGAAGAAGAGGTAGAGGAGGCTGAGCAGGTAGGTCTGCATCATCGCTCCGCCTCCTTGACCACTGTGCCGATATAGTCGACCAGGTGCTCGCTGTCATAGTAGCCGACCGCCTCGTGTGCACGCCTGCCTGCTTCCTGGTGGACCTGCACCCCGCCCAGGGCCGCAGTCGCCTGGTCATTGCCCGATACCCAGAGGGCGGCGATGATACCGGAGAGGAGATCGCCGCTGCCGGCCACCCCCAAGGAGGGGTTCGAGCCATCGACGACGATGGTCGGCCTACCAGGTTCGACGATATGGACCAGCGAGCTCTTGACGACCAAGATGGCATCGAGCCTCTCTGCTATCCCTTCGATCATGGAGAAGAAGGAGCGGGGGCTCTTGTCATCGTTGATACCCAGGGCCGAAGCGAGGCGGGCCAGCTCCCCGAGGTGCGGGGTGATGGTCAGCGTGCCATGCTCCGGTATCCCGTCGGAGGCTATGATCTCGGCCAAGGCGGTGATGCCATCGGCATCGAGGACCAGTGGCACGTGTGTACCGAGCAGCCGCTTCAACAGCGCTGCCCTCCCACCTCCCCACCCCGGCCCGGCCACCAGTACATCGTAGGCGGCAGGATCGACCCCGGAGGCGGAGCGTACCATCACCGAGGGGGCCTCGCTGGCCACGATGGCCATGATCTGATCATCACAGGCGAGGGTCACCAGACCGCTGCGTGCTGCGAAGGCGGCTCGTGAAGAGAGGCGCAGAGCCCCGCTATAGGGGGGGCTGCCACCGAAGATGGCAAGGTGGCCACGGGTGTTCTTGTAGTCGTCACGCCTCAAGGGAGCCAGGGCAACCGGAGACTCGGCCAGACAGGCTACCCTCTCCATCTCTTCGATCATGGCAGGCGGGAAACTGGGGTTGACGACAATGATCTTTCCACAGCGTGCACGGCTCTTGGGGTGGAACATGGCACTCTTGAGCGCTCCCATCGTCACCGTACAGGCAGCCATGATAGAGGGGGCGGTGACAGGGACCTGGTCGCCGAGGCCACTGGGGATATCGATGCTGAAGATCTGGGCATGTGATGCATTGGCTCGTTCGACCAGTTCACTCGACTGGGAGCGCAGCGGGCCGGCAAGGCCGGTCCCGGCGATGCCATCGATGATCCAGTGGGCAGCAGAGAGTGCTGCATCCAGCTCCTCCTCTCCTATGAAGGGTACCGTGTAGGTCTCCATGATGAGGAGCTGGGCGGCACAGGAGGGAGAGGGCTTGGCCCCAAGGAGAAAGATCCTCTGGTTCCTGTATCCGTCGTTATAGGCGTAGCGGCTTACCACCAGGGCGTCCCCGCCATTGTTCCCTCCCCCCACAAGGAAGAGGAGTGATGAGTCCCGGGCCGTGAGGTGGGACCGGAGTACCTGCCATGCCTGCAGACCGGCGCTCTCCATCAGGAGGAGGGCCGGGATCTGCGCCTCATGTTGGGCACGCTGGTCTGTCTGGGCTACAGAGGCTGCAGTGACGATTGGTTTCATACCCGTACTGTAGTGTAGAGATGGGGGATTTTCAACCGACCGGGCCCCCTTGACACCCCCTTCTCTCCTCTGTAGTCTGAGAGCGTCCTGGGGTGGCCACAAGCCTGAGATTACACCCGTTAACCTGATCTGGATAATACCAGCGGAGGGAGACAGTCACTAATCACTACATCCCCATGGCAGACTATTATCACAGGAGGTGCACTATGAAGTTGCATCGGACCGCATTGATACTGGTTGCCATCACCCTGCTTCTTTTCCCGCTCTTCGGGCAAGGGAAGCAAGAACGGCAAGATACATTGGTGGTATACGCCTATGATGCCTTCACCGGCGACTGGGGCCCCGCCCCCGCCTTGGTGGCAGCCTATGAGGCTGAGTACAATACCAAGGTCCGCCTCATTGGCAGCGGGGATGCCGTGGAGATGATGAACCGCCTCGTCTCCGAGGGGGCACGCACACCGGCGGACGTCGTGCTCGGGATCACCGACGACATGGCTGGCCAGCTCTTGGAGACCGGCCTGCTCCGCCCCTATGAGAGCCCCTACCTCTCCGAGATCCCCGCCTTCCTGCACTTTGACCCCACATCCCGCCTGCTGCCCTTCGACTACGGCAACTACGCCTTCATCGTCGACAGCCAGCGTCTGGAGGAGGAGGCGTGGCCCACCTCGCTTGGCGATCTGGCCGACAGCCGTTACAAGGACAAGATCATCCTCATCGACCCGCGCACCTCATCAGTGGGTCTGGGCTTGTTGCTCTGGTCCATCGAGGAGT